>CACXCL010000105.1 GCA_902766115.1 uncultured Ruminococcus sp. | reverse complement strand
GTGCAGGCTTTCTCTTCTAGAAGAGAAAGAGTGCATCGGGGTTTTGGAGATGATGAGACTAATGGTTTTGAGATACAATATTAGCATATTTTACTAACAAATCTCCGTCCTTAAAACCCGCGGTGTCCTCCTGTCTGCCAAAAAACGGCGGTAAACGCCGTTATTTCCAAAGTTAATACTACTGTCGACGGCGGCGCGGCGGCGGGCTCTCCCTCCACGGAGGGGAAACCTTCAAAGTGCCTGCCTCTGACGCTTGTTTTACCTATATCTTTAGTAAAAAATGAATTGCCGTCTGCGGCGTGAATTGGCTTCGCCATGAATTGCGCCATCCGGCGCATGAATTGACCCCCGCTTTCGCGGAGGTCATGATTCGCAGCTGCGCGGCATAAAAACAGCCGCGGGATTTTCCGCGGCTGTTTTGGAAGATTTGAGGCGATCTGCGCATCCGAAAAGCAGACGCTTCCGGATGCGCATGTCAATATTCACGCTCTGGTATCGATCCTGTACACTGCCATCTGTCCCGGATAGAGCCAGATGCCGTCCCAGTGCTCCTCGGAAGTACCGCCGCTGTAGGGCACGGCGGTGGCTCCGTTGAACATCATTTCGTTGAGCACGTATTTCGATCTGTCGAACTCGGGCCGGACCACGCCGGGCGTCTTCATATCGGCGTTCACGAAGACTACATACTCCTCTCCGTCGGCGTCGGTGAAGAACGACACCAGCGTCTCCTCGGTGGAGCGGACGGTGGTGAGCACCGGATGGTAGCCCACGGGCAGCGTCTTGAATCCGCCGTGATTCGCGTGGGTGAAGAACGCCTCCCTGAACTTCAGGCGCATCATCAGCTCGCCGTACTGGTCGGCGAAGCGGCGGTTGGCGTGGAGCATCGGCAGATACGTGGACGTCTTGAAGCCGTACTCGTCGATGGGGGAGCCGTGGTTGTTCGGACCGTGGGGCCTGTCGTACAGACGGAACCAGATGATACCCCGGGCGCCAAGAGCGGCGGACATGGTGATCTGCCAGGTGAATTCATACTCCGTGGGGATCCTGAACATGTAGTGGGAGCTGGAGAGCACACAGCACCACATATCGACCCCGGCGGCGTCGGACGCCTCGCGGAGGGCTTTGATGTTTCTGTAATACGACTCGATGCCGTCGTCGTTCCACACCTGGTCGTAGTGACCGTAACTGAAGATCTTGAATCCCGTCGCCTCGGAGAGGTCCCGGAGCCACTCCCGGAACGTCCGTCCGTCGAACTCGGAGGGATCGACGTCGTCCATGCAGGTGTGTAGGTTCAGGTATGGATTGAGCTCCGGCGCCACCTCGCGCTGGATGCGGATGGCGTTCCAGCTCGCCCGGAAATTCTCCACGCCGCCGGGCTCGTCGCCGACGTAGAAGCCGTAGGTGGCGGGATGACGGAATTCCTCGTGGACCTCGGTGAAGAATTTTCTGTATTCCTCCTCGGTCATATGCCTCAGGTTGTTGTATTCGAGCCCCTCCACCCAGATGATGAGCTTGATGCCCGCCTTCACGGCGTTGTCAAGATACAGGTGGAGCTCCTTTTTCATTTCCTCGTTGTTCCACTTGACTTTCGGCGCCATGGACACCGTGAGCCCCAGCTCCGCCCATGTGAAAACCTCGTCGGGGGTCATGCCCTCGCCCACATATCTGTAGTTCCAGAAAGAAATGGGGAATTTCTCGCCCGCGCTCTGCGGCGGGACGTAGTCCGGACTGATCCTCGGGATCTCGTTCTGATCGTTGCCTGCGTATACTGCCATGATATATCTCCTTTTGCTTTTTACGGCCTCTTGCGCCGGCCGTGATCTCCGTGGAATATTATAGCAAAAGGCGCGCGGCGTGTCAAGGTTAAAAAATTTCGCGATTTCCGTTCACAAACGGCTCGGAATATGGTAATATAATGGGGAGAAAACAAATCATCCGCATATCGGAGGGGCATATGGCAATCATTACGAGAAATTTCGTCCGCGCGGGGTTCGGGGTCAGCACCTTTACCGAGTACTTTCCCGCGCCGCTCATGAGACGGAGACTCCGCCTCGACAAAAAGCCCGTCGACTCGAAGATCACCTTCACAGGTCTCGGGTTCTACCGGCTTTTCGTCAACGGACGGGAGATCACCAAGGGGCTCCTGGCGCCCTACACCTCCAACGTGGACCATATCGTCTACTTCGACCGGTACGACCTCACGGAGCTGCTCCGCGAAGGAGAAAACGTCATCGGCTTTATCCTGGGCAACGGCACCCGCAACCCCCTGGGCTCCGTGCCTCTGGCACAGTCCCGGTTCGTCGGGGAGCCCTGCGCCGCTTTCGTCCTCGATCTCCGCTACGAGGACGGAGCGGAAGAGAAGATAGAGGCGGACGGCAGCGTGAAGGTCCACACCTCTCCGATACTGTACAACGATCTGCGGATCGGCGAGATCTACGACGCGCGGCTGGAGGCGGAGACTGAGGGCTGGACCCTCCCCGGATTTGACGACAGCGGCTGGACCGCCGCTCTCCGGAGTGAGATGCCCCGGGGCGATCACCGGATCTGCAAAGCTCCGCCCATAAAAGTAAGACGCGTCCTCTCCCCCGTGTCCGTCACAAAAGACGGCGACGGCTTCATCTACGATTTCGGACAGAACGGCGCGGGGCTGGTCTGCCTGCGCCCCGACTTTGAGGCGGGACGGACCCTGGTACTGGAGTTCGCCGAGGTGCTGAAGGACGGCAGGCTGTTCACCTTCCCGCTTAAGATACTCAACAAATCCCTCGGCGTCAGGTACACCCACCAGACCGTGGAATACACCTGCTCCGGCAAAGCGGCGGAATACCGCCCCTCCTTTACCTACGAGGGAGCAAGGTACGTCAGGATCACCGGGATCGGCGACGACGAGGCGACGCGCGACCTCCTCACCTTCGAGCAGATGAGCACGGTGATGGAGGAACGCGGCACGTTCACCTCATCCGATCCGGTGCTGAACGAGCTGCAGAGGATAACGAGAGAGGCAACGCTCTCCAACGTTTTCAACATCCCCACGGACTGCCCGCACCGGGAAAAGCACGGATGGACCGCCGACGCGGCGGTGTCCGCCGTCCATATGCTCATGAATCTCGACGCGGACGACGTGCTGACCGAATGGATGAACAACGTGGCGCTGGCGCAGAACGAAGAGGGCGCCATGCCCGGCTGCGTGCCTTCCGCCTCGGACTGGGGCTTTGACAGCTGGAACGGTCCCGGCTGGGATCAGGTGCTGACGGAGGTCCCCTACAGGCTGTGGGAGCTCCGCGGCGACGTCCGGGCGGCGGAAGCCGTGTCGTGCGCCGTGTTCAGATACATTCCCTACGTCCTGGGCAGGCGCGACGGGTCGGGACTCGTACACATCGGTCTCGGCGACTGGGTGGCGCCCCACGAGAACATAAAAGCGCCGGTGGCGCTGACGGACACGATCATGTGCTACGATATCTGCGTCAAGGGAGCGACCCTCTACCGGGTCCTGGGCAAGCCGGAGATGGCGGAATTCTGCCTCGCCGCGGCGCGGGGATTCCGCCGCGCGGTGCGGGACAATCTGATAGATCACGAAAAACGCCTCGCCGCGGGGGAGTGCCAGACCTCCCAGGCCATGGCGATCTACTACAATATGTTCTCGGAGGAGGAGAAACCCGACGCCGTGGAAAACCTGGTTCGGATCATCGAGCGCGACGGGGAATTCCTTGACTCGGGCGTCCTGGGCGTCCGGGTGCTGTTCCGGGTCCTCTCTGACTACGGTCACGCGGATCTTGCGTATAAAATGATCACCAGGCCGGAGGCGCCGTCCTACGGCAACATGGTGAAGCGCGGCGACACCACTCTGGCGGAGGACTTCGGCTCCGAGACGGAACGGATCAACTCCCGCAATCACCAGTTCCTCGGCGACATTTCCGCCTGGTTCATCTCCTGCGTCTGCGGGATCCGGGTCAACCGCCGTGCGGAGCGCGATCTGCGCCGCGTCATCGACGGAGGGAAGCCGACGACCCCCGCCGACGGATACAACAACATCGACATTCTTCCGGCGTTCCCGTCGACTCTCGACTTCGCTGAGGCGTCTTACCGGGCTCCCGGCGGCGAGGTCAGGGTGCGGCTCGACCGGATCCCCGGCGAGGATGGTCACGTGAGGATGACCGTCGTCTCCGCGGACGGACTCTACGGCGAGGTGTTCCCGCCCATGGGGACGGCGTTCGACGGATGCGCGTCGTATCCTCTCACGCCGGGCGCAAACGTCTACGACGCGTTCGGGAGGAACAGATCATAAAGATCGGGGACCGGAACAGCGGGATCAGACAGTCGCAGAACCGAAAACGGCAAAAAAATCGCCCGGCGGAATATTTTCCGCCGGGCGAGCTGTTTTACCCGGAATTACTTGCTGGAGTTTTCAAGCATCTTCAGCAAAAGCTTGATGTTCAGGTTTGCGATACGGGCGTTGGCATAGTAATCGGACGAGAAGTTGGAGTTGTCGAACATGAAGTTCCTGTCGATGGCTTCGATGAACGGCCCGAGATTGTCGATATTGCCTTCGCAGTAGAGGTCAGCCATGTCGTAGACCTTGCTGGCGAAGATGATATCGAGCATATCGGAGGATTCCATGTCGAAGATGCCCTGGCCCTTCAGCAGCTTCTCGTAGTACGCGTCTTTCACGTATATCTGGGAGAGAGCAGCCATGGACTCGGTGATCCTGCCGGTCATCTCGGGGTCGCGGACCGTCTTCGGCACGTAGACCGCGCCGGTACTTCCGGAGCCGTAGGATTCGGACAGGCAGTAGTAATTCTTCTGGCTCTCGTTGAGCTTGGGCATCGGGAGGATGCCGAACTCCACGTCAAATTTTCTCATGTATTCCACCGCGGACGTGTTGGGGAACATGAAGAGAGCGCGGTCGTTGTCGAACATCTCTTCCTCACCCATCCCGTACTTGGAGTCCCAGGTTTCCTTCTTCTTGTCGTTCACGAAGATGGACTGCGCGGGGTCCGTGAACACGGGGACGAGCTTGTCGGACAGGTCGGAGTACTCCCTCGGAAGCTTTTCTTCGACGTAAGGATCGCCGTTTTCGTCAAACTTCGTGATGGTGTATCCCGCGGCGTAGAGGAACGCCCGTCCGCCGGGTTTGTCGTAGCGGTACGTTCCCGATCCGGACTTGTTCTCGGGGACCTTGCTTGCGAACGCGAACATCTTGTCGATGGTCCAGGTTCCTTCCCTGGCGGAGTCGTACATATCCGCGTCCTCGATGCCGTACATGGCGGTGACGGCCTTGTTGAAGATGACGATATGTGCGTCAAGGTAGTTGTGCACGGTGATGGGGCCCAGGAGGAAGAACAGCCTGCCGTTGAGGGAGTAGCAGTCCCACATGGACTGGTTCCACCACTCCCGGTCCAGATCGATGTGATCCAGATCCTGCATCTCCATCAGCACGCCTGCGTTCAGCGTCGGACGGCCGACGGATCTGACGTAGCCGTTGACCAGGTCGTAGGAGTCGCCGCCCGCCATGACCTCGTTGATCACGGTGTCCTTTACGGAGTCGCTTCCGTCTTCGTCATAGACGTTTTCGAAAGAGAGCCCGTAAGTGTCCTCGATCTCCCTCTGCCTCTTGAACAGAGCGTCCGAACGGATATCGCCGGTCTCTTCCTCTTTGGTCGGGAAGTTTTCCTGCTGACCGCCGAGGTAGGTGAAGGTCTGCCCTTCGTAGTTCGCTCCTTCGGCGAGGTCAGTGACGTAATCCTTGATCGCTCTGTCCTCTTCCGTGTCATACGCTTTGTCGTTTGTTCCGCTCTTGTCATCGCGCTGTCTGCCGGTCGACTTGTTACAGCCGGCGAACACACCGACGACCATTATCAGGGCGAAAAGAAGAGAGATAATCCTTAGTTTCATTCGTTCATTTTCCTTTCTGTCGATAAAGGTGTATTATATTATAACATACCGAACGGGAAAAAGCAATTGTTTTTTTTGAACCCGGGATCAGCCCTCGTCCAGCGATTTCAGCAGCAGCTTGATGTTCAGATTGGCGATCCTGGCGTTGGCGTAGTAATCCGATGAGAAATTGGTGTTGTCGTATTTCATGTTGTCGTCGATGGCTTTGATGAACGGTCCGAGGCTGTTGAGATCGCCCTCGCAGTACAAATCCGCCATGTCGAACACCTTGCTCTCGAAAATTATGTCGAGCATATCGGCGGATTCCATGTCGAAGATCCCCTGTCCCTTGAGCAGCTTGTTGTAGTACGCGTCTTTGACGTAGATCTGGGACAGCGCCGCCATGGACTCGGTGATCCTGCCCACCATCTCGGGATCGCGGACGGTCTTCGGGACGTACACCGCTCCCGTGCTGCCGCCGCCGAAGGATTCGGACAGGCAGTAGTAGTTCTTCTGGGACTGGCTGAGCTTAGGCATGGGGAGGATGCCGAACGGGACGTCGTACTGCCTCATATACTCGACGGCGCCGGTGTTCGGGAACATGAACAGTCCCCGGTCGTTGTCGAAGAGCTCGTCCTCGTTCTCTCCGAATTTTGTCTCCATGTTCTCGTGCTTACGCTCGTTTGCAAAGGCGGTCTGAGAGGCGTCGGTGAACACGGGTACCATCTTGTCGGACAGATCGGAAAACTCCCTCGGAAGCTTCTCTTCGACGTACGGGGATCCGTCCTCGTCGTATTTCGTAATGGAGTAGCCCGCGGCGTAGAGGAAAGCCCGTCCGCAGGGGTTGATATACCGATAGGTGCCGGTTCCGGAGGAGTTCTCGGGGATGGCGCTCGCCACCTCGAACATCTTGTCGATGGTCCAGGAGCCGTCTTTTACGGAATCATAGAGATCGCTATCCTCGATTCCGTACATCTCCGTGACGGATTTGTTGAATATCACGATATGAGAATCGGAATAGTGGCACACGTTTATGGGACCGAGCAGGAAAAACAGCTTGCCGTCCAGCGCGTAGGAGTCCCACATCGCCTGGTTCCACCACTCCCTGTCGAGATCCAGATGATCCAGCTCCTGCACGTCCATGAGCACGCGGGCGTTCAGGGTGGGTCTGCCCACCGATCTGACGTATCCGTTGACAAGGTCGTACGAGTCGCCGCCCGCCATCACCTCGTTTATCATCTGATCCGCCGCGTCGTCGCTGCCGTCCACAAGGATATTCTCCCATTCGATGCCGTAGATATCCTCGATGTCTCTCTGCCTCTTGAAAAGCGCGTCCGAACGGATATCGCCGGTCTCCTCCTCTTTGGTCGGGAAGTTTTCGTCCCTGCCGCCCATGTAGGCGAACGTCTTCCCTTCGTAGGACGCTCCCTCGGAGAGCTTCAGAACGTAATCCTTGACGGAACGTTCCTCCTCGGTCACGGGGCTGTTTTCGTTTTGCATCCCGGGTATTGTGTGGTGATGGTCGGCCTTTGAGCATCCGACGAGGGCGGACGCCGTAAAAAAGAGCGCGAAAAGCAGCGGCAAGAGCCTGTTCTTCATGGTTCCTCCTCCTTGTTTTGATTACGTCTTGATTATATCATACGCGATCCGCCGATGCAACTGTTTTTATCGGACGGAGGAGGTTGAAAAACATAACCGCGTCTGCTATAATTAGGTGAACGGAAGCAAACGAGGTGACACGCAATGATAAAAACGATTTTTCCCGCAAACGGGGCGGAGATATCCTTCCTCACGCCCGCGTTCCGCGAATTCATACGCCGCCAGAGGGCGGGGCTGATGGACCTGCATCCGGACGACGAGTCCGTGAACGACTGGATCCCCGACGGGGAGGAAAACCCGTTCTACAATAAATCCAAGGCGAATCTGAGCCATCCGGCGGTGCTGTATTTCAGATGGGAATGCGACGATCCGGCGCGGCTCATGGACCTTGAGATATCGGAGGACGCGGACTTTTCCTCTCCGGCGCCCGTCACGGCGGGGCGAATCTTCGCCATGGCGGGAGAGAACGGGGCGTTCTGCTGTCCCGTGACGAATTTCAAAAACGGGAGAGAGTACTTCTGGCGCGTCGTCGCCGACGACGGAAGCACGAGCGACAGCATGTCGTTCTTCACCGCCGCCGACCAGGTGCGGGCGGTGTTTCTCGACGGCGGCTCCAACGTGCGCGACATCGGAGGCGGGCGCACCGAGAGCGGCGGGCTCGTCAGACAGGGCGCCGTCTACCGCGGCGTGGAGCTGGAGGACGACGAGGTCCGCGATCACCGGCTCACTGACCGGGGCAGGCGCACCTTCATCCGGGAGCTGGGGATAAGAACGGATCTGGACCTCCGGGCGGAGGCAGAGGGCCGTGACGTGCGCACCGGGGACTGGGAAGGCGTGAGATACGTCCTGAGACCCTGCGAATCCTGGGGGCGCACCCTCTCGGGAGAGTGGGCGGAGAAAATGCGGGACGTGATGGAAGTGGTCCTCGATCCCGACAACTATCCGCTGTATTTCCACTGCTACGCGGGCGCGGACCGCACCGGCACCGTGGGAACGTACCTGGATTGCCTGCTGGGACTTCCGAAGGAAGTGATAAAGTTCAATTTCAGCGTCACGTCGCTGTCGTGCTACGACAAGCGAAACTGGACGCTCCACGGCTACCGGGAGGAGTTTCTCGCGGAACTTGACAGAATGTATCCGGAGGCGGGCGGCGTCATGAGCGAGATGATAAAGGCTCATCTTATCGCCATCGGCGTGAAAAAGGAGAAAATAGAGCGATTCCTCGGATATATGATCGTATAGAAAAGGAAGCTTGTCAAGATCAGCGGACAAAAAGAAGAGTGAAAAAACCGGCTGAAGTGAGGATCGTTCCTTACTTCAGCCGGCTTTTTGTCGCATATGGGGTGAGGAGGGGAAATGGTACTGCAGATTCCGTAAAGCGATATATTTTGCCTGACGGCAAAATGCGATATAACCGCTTCGCGGTCGCGATCCGTCTCGCTTCGCTCGACGCGATATGATATTTGCTTTCTTTCGGCGCTGAAGCGCCGAAAGGGGCAAATATCGCCGCCTCGTTTTTTATTTGCCCGCTCGGTCCTTCCACTCCGTGGACTTATATCTCGTTTCCGGATCGGAATAATACCCGTCCAGCCAGTCGAACCTCCTCTCGAGCCAGTCGCGGAGGTAGTCCACGTGCTCCTTGTACGTTTTGAGGCGCACGATCTTCGACGGTTCCTGAAGGACGCGCGTCCCAAGGACAGGCCACACGTCGAAGTTCGACGCCATCTGATCTCCGAACACGGAGTAGATCCTGTCGATCTCGCCGATCGCCGCCTCCCGCAGGCTGTCCTTCACCTCTGCCCACCTGTCGACCACCATGTCGACGAACCAATCCTCCATCATAAGGTAGATGAACCACTCGTTGGGATTCCCGCGTTCCCTGCCGCCGAAAAGGGTCTCCGGGTCGCCCACGTACAGCCCCTCCGGCTCGCCGCCGTACACACGCGGATCGTTGCCGAGAGCCAGGTCGAAGTCCCACGGGCAGTCGCAGTACAGCTTGCCTCCCGCCTTTTTCACGAGAAAGAACGACGACCACCCTACGTCCACGTTCATTGTTATCTCGTGAAGGAGGTACATGTCCACGAAGGACGGCAGGTCGATGAGCTTTTCGATCTCCTCCCTGTCGCCGGAACGGATCGCCCTGTCTATCTCGTTGAACGTCCTGAAGACGAACATAAACTTTTTCATGTTCATGGTCTCGTTCCTGACCACGAATTCCTTGCTCCCCAGCGTGAAGCCGTCCGGAGGATTGATCACGTCGCCCTTCTGCCAGGCGTCCCATTCGATGAAATAATCGGTGTCCACCTCTTCGGGGTCCTCGTAGACCTGTACCCGGTGCTTTCCCGCCTGGTGTTGTTCGACCAGGTGGTACACTCCCATGTCCTCCCCGTTGAGGGTCAGCCGGACGTATGAGGAGGACGTGACGAAATCTATCGCGTCGAGCCTTTGCGCCATGGCGAACGCCACGTGGTTGCGGAGCAGGGATTCGTCGCCGTGCTCTGCCAGGAGCACCCAGCTCTTCGCCTTTCCTCTCCCCTGTCCCAGCAGGTTGATCTTCTTGTCGAATTTCAGCCGGTAGGACTTCTTGTCAAGCCGCAGGGTGGAATTGCCCCGGCATTTTATCACGCCGTGGAGGTCCTCGAAATCGTATTCGCCGTAGTACGCGCCGGAGAGCGACACGGTGACAGCCTTGTCGCTGGTCGTCCTGACCGGCAGCCCGTTGTCCGTGGTGACGGTGAGCGTCGGCAGAACGTCCCCCTTCATCGCGGGCTCGAACAGAGCCGAGGGATTCCCCGTCGCGGGCTCAGCCCGGGGACCGTCTCCCGTCCCGGCGTGGCTTTTCAGACAGCCGGAAAGGGCGAGCGGCAGCGTCAGCGCCGCGATAAGAAGAGCGGCCGCCGTCCGGGCAATGCCGTCAAAATGTCCGTTTCTCATGTTCCGGACGTCCCCTTTCCCGTATTCTTTCCGTCCCTTCCGTACCGGATCAGGCCGATGACGGAGGACGCGATGGCGACAGATTCGTATATGACCCCGCCGTATGAGCGGTAGATAGCGTCGTAAACTATGACCAGCGGCGAGCTGATAAGGATGGTGCGCCTGATATTCTGCGGATTCCGGAATCTCATGCCGAAGGAATTGATGATAAGTCCCGCGATCACGAACAGAGACGGCCATCCCTGCCAGGACAGCGCGCCCAGCGCCGCCATTATCGCCGCGAATATCACGGGGATCACGGGATGGTCCAGCGCCTTCACGTCGCGCTTGGCGTATACGAAGTTGCGCACGCAGCATACGGCGTTGAGGGCGCATCCGGAATAAGCTCCGATCAGCGCGTAGTGTGCGATGAAGGCGAGAGCCACCGCCGACTGGGTGTACATCACCGCTTTCGACGTTTTGAGCTGATAAGTTACGAAGCCGAGGATCACGGCGAGGACTCCGAACGTCTGACCGATGATCAATCTAACTGTTGAAGGGTCCATATTGTCTCCGTCTTGTTTCTGAAAATGCAGACGGTTCAGTCTTCTGCCACCGCCCAGAGCATCAGGGGCTTGCGCCCCTCTTTTTTCATAAGACCGCAGAATTCATCCATGGTGACGGGGTCCTCCCCGAACCGGGAGGAGTATCCGTCGTCGTTGTAAAACCGGAATTTGCCGGGTCCCTCCCCGATCCCCGAGACGTAGTGGAGCGGCGAGAAGAGCCCTTTATGCTGGAACAGGACGATCACCGCCCGGGCGCCGCGGCTCTTTTTGCGCCACCTGCCGAGGAACGGTCCCGCCGTCTTCACTTTTCCGAAGCGGGAGCGGAGATACTTCGTTATTCCACGGGGCCTGGTGCCGAAACGGCCGGAGAACCACACCCCTCCGAGGCGGGCAATGGCGTCCGTCACGTCCTCGCGGCTCGTCTTTCCGAGGAGAGCGGCGGTCACGTTGTAGGCGGCGATCCAGCCGCATCCGTTGTCGCCGGTGTTGCCGCGTTTTCCCCAGGGGATGTCGCAGACGGCCCGCGACGTCTGATCGTCGATCAATTCCGCCGTGCTTTTTCCATCCATCGGCGCGTCTCCTTTTCCGATATATGAACAGTATAGCAAAAATCGGACGAATAATAAAGAGGGGAAGACGGAAAATTCATTTTTTTTTAAAAAATACGGCACGCCGTATCTTCTTGACATGCGCCTCTTTTTTTGGTAGGATAGAGTAAAGGAACACACGAAAGGACGGCAGTCATATGAAAAGAATAATAATTTTCGTTCTCACCCTGTCGATGCTGCTCGGCGCGCTCGCGGCGGCGTCGTCCGCGGCGGATTTTCCCTTCACCGACGTGAAGGAGACCCGCTGGAGCAGAAAATCCATCGAATACGCCTATGAGATGAAGTACATGGACGGCGTGGGCGGCGGAAAATTCGACCCCGCCGGCACAATGACCCGCGCCATGGCGGTGACGGTCCTCTACCGCAAGGAGGGGAGTCCCGCGACGGAGTGGAGGGCGGATTTT
>CACXCL010000104.1 GCA_902766115.1 uncultured Ruminococcus sp. | reverse complement strand
GAGCGGTCTGCTCGACCCGAAGGTGCTGAAGGTCGACGTGCGCGGACTCCTTTACCAGGTCCCCGGCGGAATGCTCTCGAACCTCGTCTCCCAGCTCAAGCAGGCGGGCAAGAGCGACAAGCTGGACGAGGTGCTTGCCGAGGTGCCCCGCGTCAGGGAAGACGCCGGATACCCGCCGCTTGTCACGCCGACGTCGCAGATCGTCGGTACCCAGGCTGTGCTAAACGTGATCTCGGGCGAGAGATACAAGATGGTGTCGAAGGAATTCCGCGGTCTGGTCCGCGGAGAGTACGGCAAAACGCCGGTCAGGATATCGGATGAATTCACAAAGCGGATCATCGGCGACGAGAAACCCATCGACTACCGTCCCGCCGACAAGATCGAACCGGAGCTTGACAGGCTTCGCGACGAGATCCGCCCGTACATGGAGCAGGACGAGGACGTGCTGACCTACGCTCTGTTCGATCGCGTGGCGCTGAAGTTTTTCGAGTACAGAAAAGCGAAGAAGTACTCGCTGGACGGCGACATGGGCGACTCCGGGAAAAAGGTCCACACTGTCTGATTAATATGACTGTGATCATAGGATGGAGCGGCGGGTGTGACCGCCGCTCCGAAATTTTGAGATGGCGCCTGCTGGGACAAGGGATACCCTGCGCTGTGATCTCCGAGGCTGATTTGCCTTCCGTAATTGAAGATAAGTGTGTCGTCACCTTCGGCGACGTTTCAGATTGCAAAAGGGAAAACGTTCTCGTCTGCGACGGCGCCGCTCTGACTTCAAACGATCCCGGTCTGTCGGACAGGGAGTTCGAACGTATATCCGACAGAATAACCGAGGCGCTCGAACTGGAATTCGGTATAAGATACGGTATGCATTACGGACCGGTATACGCCGAAGACGGCGAGAGATCGTTTTTTCTCGGGAAAAAGATCGCCTTCACGGCGACGGAGAAGCTGATCATCCGTCACCTTGTGTTCTCACCGGACAAATTCATAACTTCCGAAGAACTCGCCGGTTTCACTCTGAGTGATCCGAAAAACAACCTCTCTTCCGTGAGGACTCACGTCTCAAATATCAATCGCAAGACGAGACTCGTCACCGGTTTTCCGCTGATCGTGACCCGGAGAGGACGCGGGTATCGGTTTGAAGATGCTTAATATCAATAAAAAAAGGAGGATCGAGCGATCCTCCTGATTTATATATTTGCAAAAGCGGAATTACCTTTGCTGTCTATCCCCACGAAAAGCGGAAGATCGCGGACGACCATCTCCTTGACCGACTCGCACCCCAGGTCGTCATAGGCGATCACCCTGACCGATTCGATGCATTTTGCGATGAGCGCGCCCGCTCCTCCCACGGCGCAGAGATAGAGGCCGCCGTACCGTATGATGGCGTCTCTTACTTCTTCGTTCCTCGGTCCCTTGCCGATGGTGGCTGCGACGCCAAGTCCCATGAGCCTCGGCGTATATCTGTCCATCCGCGAAGATGTGGTCGGGCCGCATGATCCGACCGCGAGCCCGCCTTTCGCAGGCGTGGGTCCGGCGTAGTAGATCACGGCGCCGTCAGGATCGAAGGGAAGCGACCCGCCCGATGCAAGAGCCGCAAAAATTCGTTTGTGCGCCGCGTCCCGCGCCGTATAGATCACCCCGGACAGGGAAATGCTGTCGCCCGCGCGGACGAGATCCTTCCATTCCTTTACCGAGTCGGAACGGCATCTGAAATCACTCATCTTTACTGATTCCCATCTTTTTATCGAATTCCTTCAACAGCTCCTCGGATGATCTCCTCAGATTTTCGATATAGCTGTCGAATTCCTGCGGCAGATCGCCGCCTTTGTCCTCTTTTTTTGTTTCGGGCTGGATGGAGGCTGCCTCTTCCCCTGTTTTTGAGGGGGCCGGCACGCGGATCATCTCTCTCTCCCGACGCGTTGACGCGGCTCGAGCCGTCTCTTCCGCGATCTGTATCCTTCTTTCCCGACCGGTGGGTCGACGGACGTCCTGCTCCTCTTTCTGAGCGTCGGTTTCGCCTTTTTCCATGGCTTTTTCTGCAGCGGCGAGCTTTTCTTCAAGCTCCGCAATCTGCTTTTTCAGCGATTCTATCTCTTCTTTGCTGTCTCTTTCGGATTCTGTAATCATTTTCGACAGCTCACGGATATAGTCGGTCACGTCCTCCTTGTTGTACCCGTTCACAGCCGTCCTGAATTTCTTTTTGTTTATCTTTTCCATGGCGTTACTCCGTCTGAACGACATAATAATATCATTTTCTATATTCTATCACATTTTTTTTCGTAGGTCAACTGCCGCCGGCGAGGGGGACCTCTCCCGGGATCAGTCGCTGTGCGAGAATGATCTCGTCGCTCACGACCGTCGATTTTGCACCTTCCGGAAACAGCAGGGAACACTCTACCGACACGCGTAGAGTAACAGAAAACATCGTCTGGTTTATCCCCTCGCTGCTGAAAGAACTGTCCGTCTCGCAGGTTATCTTATATCTCGCGTAGGTTTTCGCCGTCACACGCGGTCCTTTACCCGATAAAAACTGCTTTCCGGTAAGCGAACCCAGCGGAACGCGTGTTTTGATGACGCTTTGACCGTCGAGGATGTCGGCGAGCGTTTCCGTGAACGTCTCCCGCAGCGCGCTGAGCGCGGCCGCGTCGACTTTGTATCCTCCGCCGGGCGAGTCGACAATGATCTGACTGTCTCCCCCGCCGAGAACTGTTCCCGCCGCCCGGTCGATCGCCTTGCCCGTCTCTGTCTCGGCGGAATAGAGCGCCGGAGTTTCCACCTGCCCCCTGAGAAGGACGTTATACCATCTTACGGACATGAAAAGTAAAACGAGCAAGACCGCCGCGGCGGCGCGCCTTGCGGCAGGGCGACGGAATATCATTCTGATCGTCCGTTTCATAACGACGGGACGTGATCTCATTTTGTCACCTCGCACTTGTCCCGAGCCAAAAAAACTATGGACTTCGGGGGTAAGCTGTGTTATACTATAAAGAAGCAAAACGGAGCGTGAGAGCTCCTGACAATTATATTACAGCCGCCGCCGGATGATTACACCGGACCGGCTGCCGGAGCCACCGTGAAGATCATCGAAAGAATATCGGACGGACTTGAGTCGAACTCCTACCTTCTCGTAAGCGGCGGCGAGTCCGCCGCCGTCGACCCCTCGGAGGACGCCGGATGGTTCGTCTCCGAATCGCTGCACTGTGGGGCAGAGGTGAGGTATATCATCCTTACTCACGGTCATTACGATCATATGCTCGCCCTTGGAGAGCTTCGTTCCCTCGCCGGCGCGCCTTTGCTCATCGGCGAGGGCGATTCAGACTGCCTTGCCGATCCGCACAGGAGCCTGTTCCGCATGGCTTGGGGAAGAAACAAGGTCTTCGATCCGGCGGAGCGAACGCTCCGGGACGGCGACCGGATCATCCTCGGAGAAGAGGAGATCCGCGTCATATCGACTCCGGGACACACCCCGGGTTCCTGCTGCTTCCTCTTTGACCGGGGCATTGTCACCGGGGACACCCTCTTTGACATGTCCGTCGGAAGATGCGATTTCCCCGGAGGAAACGAGAGCGATCTTCGCTCGTCTCTTGTGAGGCTCACTCAGCTTGACCGCGATCTTACGATCTATCCCGGTCACGGACCTACGTCCACCCTTGAAAGACAAATCATGTTTAACCCCTTTATGAATGGAGAATTATAATGGACTACGAACTTCTTGCAGAACTTCTTTTTCCGAACGTCACCGCAACTCCCGAGGAGCTCGAGGAGAGATTTCCTCCCCGGTCTCTTCCGGAAGGCGCGGTTGTGACCAGGATGGCGCCGAGCCCCACGGGCTTCGTTCATCTCGGCAACCTTGTCCAGGGCATGATTTCCGAGCGCATGGCGTCTCAGAGCGGCGGCGTTCTTTTCCTGCGGGTCGAGGACACCGACGCAAAAAGGGAAGTCCCCGGCGCCGTTGAGATACTGATAAAGGCGCTTAAAGAGTACGGAATAGAGTTCGACGAGGGAGAGACAGAACAGGGCGACAAGGGCGCCTACGGGCCCTACAGACAGCGCAGAAGAGCCGACATATATCACGTATACGCCAAAAAGCTCGTCCGTGAGGGCAAGGCGTACCCCTGCTTCTGCACGGAGGAGGAGCTTGCCTCGATACACGAAGAGCAGGAGAGGGAAAAAGCGAACTTCGGCTACTTCGGCAAGTGGGCGATTTGGCGCGACAGACCCTACGACGAGATAAAGGCGAAGATCGACTCCGGCGAGCCCTGGGTGCTCCGCTTCCGCTCCGAGGGATCGGATCAGAACAAGATCAAATTCACGGATCTTGTGAAGGGTCCCCTGGAACTTACTGAGAACAACGTGGATCACGTTCTGCTCAAAAGCGACGGCATCCCCACTTATCACTTCGCCCACGCGGTGGACGACCACCTGATGCGTACCACCCACGTGGTCCGCGGCGACGAGTGGCTGCCGTCCCTGCCGTTCCACGTTCAGCTTTTCGGAGCCCTCGGCTTCAGACTGCCGAAGTACCTTCACATCGGCCCGCTGATGAAGATGGACGGCAACTCCAAGAGAAAGCTATCAAAAAGAAAGGACCCGGAGCTGGCGCTCACTTACTACCGCGAGGTGGGCTTCCCGGTGGAGTCCATGAGGGAATATCTCATGACCGTCCTCAATTCGAATTTCGAGGACTGGCGCCGAGGCGAGCCCGACGCACCGCTGGAAAAATTCAAATTTTCCCATAAAAAACTCAATCCCGCCGGCGCTCTGTTCGATTACGCAAAGCTTTGCGATGTGTCGAAGAACGTCATATCCCGCATGACGGCGGAAAAAGTTTACGACGGATATGCGGACTGGGCGCGGGAGTTCGATCCCCGGTTCATGGAGACGGTCTCCGCCGACAGGGAGAAGGCGATTCAGATCTTTTCCATCGGCCGCGGCGGCAAGAAGCCACGCAAGGACTTTGCCGCCTGGTCCGAGGTGAAGGATTTCATCGGATTCTTCTACGACGGTTACTTCAAGGTGACGGACGCCTACCCCGATCAATTTGATCGCAGCGACATAAAGAAGATCCTCAGCTCCTTCGCCGATTCTCTTGATCTCGGCGACGACCAGAACGTGTGGTTCGACAAGATCAAAGCCATCGCAAAAGAGAACGGATACGCCGACGACATGAAGGAATATAAGGCGTCGCCCGATTCTTTCAAGGGGAGCGTTGCGGACGTTTCCATGTTCATCCGCGTCGCCGTCACCGGCAGGATGAACTCACCCGATCTTTACTCGGTGATGCAGATCCTCGGCGCCGACGAGACAAAGAAGAGACTT
>CACXCL010000103.1 GCA_902766115.1 uncultured Ruminococcus sp. | reverse complement strand
TTCCTGTGGCGCGCCTTCGGAGCGCCGGAGCCGATGAGTTCGGTCAACCCCTTCAAGGACGTGAAGGAGAGCGCCTTCTACTACAAGGCGGTGCTCTGGGCGGTGGAAAAAGGCATAACGAAAGGCATCGACGCCACTCATTTCGGTCCGGACAAGGGATGCACCCGCGGCCAGGTCGTTTCCTTCCTGTGGAGAGCCGAGGGAGAACCCCTTCCCTCTCCCGGCTCCAACCCGTTCACGGACGTCAAGGAAGGCAAATTCTACTACGGCGCTGTGCAGTGGGCTAATCAGCAGAACATCACCAACGGTACCGACGCCACACACTTCAGCCCCGACGCCACCTGCACCAGAGGGCAGATCGTGACATTCCTCATGAGAGATATTCTCGGATGACCCGTGAAGAATAAGGAGACAAAATGAAGAATTATTTCAAATTCACAATGTGGACGTACCCGCCTCTCAGCCAGTTCACTCCCGACGAGGTGGACGTGTGGGCTGACTGCGGCATGACGGTGCCCATGGCGCCGAAAATGTTCTACGACAAGGACGATCCCGCGGATCTGATCCCGTTCCTGGACCGTGCGGAGCAGCGCGGAGTGAAGCTGCTCGCCTTTTACGACGATTTGGGATTCGACAAGATCCCCGTCCTCGGCGAGGAGGAATATGAGCGCCGTCTCCGGGAGATCTGCGATGTAATCGGTTCCCATCCCGCCCTATACGGCTTCGTCATCGGCGACGAGCCGGGCACGGCCGAGGAATACCGCGCCGGCGCGGACTGCCTCAGGATACACAAAAAGGTCGCTCCGCACCTGGAGCCGATACTTAACTACTCCGGCAGCATGGCCACCATATCAAAGGAACCCCTCCACGGCATGACTCCCGCCGAGTGGGCGGTGATGACGAAACGCGAGTCCGGCGTTCACGACTTCGTGTACGACGAGTACTCCCAGCAGGTGAACAACGGCGGCGGAAAGGACAACTTCTTCCACACCATGAAGGTCATGGTTGACGCCGCGGAGAAGGCGGGATGCGACTGCTGGACCAATCTGCTCTCCAGCGAGCATCTGGTCTTCCACGCGCCGAACGAAAAGGAGGTGCGCTGGCAGGTCCACATGGCGGCGGTCTGCGGCTGCCGGGGAGTGGTATGGTTCCGGTTTTACGACAGGGACATCGCCATCGACGCCATCAACTCGCCCATCGACGAGTTCGGCAACAAGACGGAGCAGTTCTACGCCATCCAGAGGACACAGCGCCGGTTCCTCAACAACTACGCCCAGCTGGCGGATATGAGGAGAAAGTCCACGTTCACAGCAGGTCTCGACCGGGGCGAGTATCCGGTGTTCAAGGAAGGCGACCACGACCTTATCAAAAAGGTGGACGTCCTCGACGAGACGGTATTCAGCTTTTTCGAGGACGAAAAAGGCGATGAATTCCTGTGCATCGTGAACGGAGATCTGGATCACTACAGCGTGGTACATCTTCATTTCGATCACGAGCGCGGACGCCTCTTCAACGTGACGCTCAACGGCTCAAAGGAGATGGAACTCTGCTACGCTCCCGACGGCAGGGAGCCGGAGCTGACGCTTTATCCCGCTCAGCTCGCTCTGCTGAGGATCGAAAGGAAATAATAATACGGGGGAGCTCCCCCTCAAAAAGCTCCCTCTTCATCAAAAAGCGTAAAATCAAAACAAAATGCGCGGCGAAGCCGCAGTTCGCGGGATTTACGTGAACTGCGGAGTCGGCGCGTTTTTTGCGCGGCGCGGTCTTCCGGCGATAAAAGACCGCCCGGGAGGAAATCCCCGTCAGCCCTCTTGAAATGCGCGGCGTCATTTGGTATAATCAAACCGACACGGGCGGCGTTTCCCGCCCGGCGAAAACCTGTTCAAGGGGGTATAGACGATGTACGGTTTTTACGGTCCCTCTGCCATCAAGCCCCGGGGATGGATAGAAAAGCAGCTCCGGATCCAGGCGGACGGCCTGAGCGGAAATCTGGACCGGGTCTGGCGCGACGTCCGGGACAGCAAATGGATCGGCGGCGACGCGGAAGGATGGGAGCGGGTCCCCTACTGGCTGGACGGCTTTATCCCTCTGGCGTATCTGCTGGACGACGACGACATGAAGCGGCGGGCGAAAAGGTACGTGGACGCCATCATCGCGGGCCAGCATGAGAGCGGCTGGATCTGCCCCTGTACCGAGGACGAGATCCCGACATACGACACCTGGGCTGTCCAGCTTATCTCCAAGGTGCTGACGGTCTGGTACCGCTGCTCCGGCGACGGGAGGATCCCGGACGTGCTGTACCGGGTGCTGAAAAACTACCACGACCTGCTTTCGGGCGGCGTGATAAAGCTGTTCGACTGGGGAAAAGCCCGGTGGTTCGAGACCTTCGTGGCGATGGA
The DNA here is from genome assembly GCA_902766115.1 of uncultured Ruminococcus sp. Taxonomy (GTDB): domain Bacteria; phylum Bacillota; class Clostridia; order Oscillospirales; family CAG-272; genus RUG11130. The sequence goes on along the minus strand of CACXCL010000103.1, from coordinate 1,566 downwards.
CTTCCTGTATTCCCTCCGTCCGGAGCCATGGATCCCTGATCTCGGCCGCATACTGCGGGAGCAGGGCCTCGACTACTCCGGGGTCACCGATACCTGGGTGCGCCCCCTCAACAAATGGACGTACCACACCCATATCGTCAACATCGGCATGATGCTGAAAAGCGAGGCGGTGTCCCACAAGCTCCTGGGGGAGGAGTACACCGGCGTCGCCGACCGGCTGTACGGTATTCTCGAAAAATACAACTCCACCCCCGTCGCCACCTTCACCGGAGACGAGTGCCTGTCGGGCCTCCGGCCCGTTCAGGGGACGGAGCTCTGCTCCGTGGTGGAGCTGATGTACTCCTACAAGTGGCTCTACGCCGCCACAGGCGACGGGAGGTGGGCGGAGCGACTTGAAAAATGCGCCTTCAACGCCCTGCCAGGTACCGTAAGCGACGATATGTGGGCTCACCAGTACGATCAGATGAGCAATCAGATCTCCTGCGAGCGGTTCCCCGGCAGGCCCGTGTTCCGCACCAACGGGGAGGAAGCCCATCTGTTCGGACTTGCCCCGAACTACGGCTGCTGCACAGCAGATTTCGGCCAGGGCTGGCCCAAATTCGTGCTGTCGTCGTTCATGAGCGACGGCGACGCGGTGGAAAACGTGATCCCCGTCCCGTCCTCCCTCGACACGGACCGGATCAGGGTCGAACTCGATACCGAATATCCCTTCAAAAATGATTTTATCTACCATGTCGAGGCGAAGGACGACGTGACCTTCCGGATCCGGATCCCCTCCTTCGCGGAGGACCTCGCCGTCTGCGGCGAGGCGACCCCGGGCGCGTCCCACCTCACGTTCGACTTCCGCGCCGGAGAGAGAAGAGAGATCCGGGTCACCTATAACGTAAAACCCGCGCTGAGAGCAAGGCATCACGGTCTCTATACCGCCGAGCGGGGGTCCCTGGTGTTCTCGGTCCCCGTGAAATACGAGAAGATCATTCACGAATACACGAAAAACGGCGTGGAGCGGAAATTCCCCTACTGCGACTACGAGTACCGCGGCGTGAGCCCCTGGAACTACGCCTTCAGCGACGGCTCGCTCTCACCCCGCGAGCATGAGATCGGGAAATTCCCGTTCTCGTCCGACGAGCCGCCCGTGACGCTGACGGCGAAGATGAAAAGGATAAACTGGGGTCTTGAGGACGGCTTCGAGACCGTCTGCGCCGCCTATCCGGAGTCCACCGCCCCGACCGGTCCCGAGGAGGAGATCGAACTGTTCCCCTACGGATGCGCCAAGCTGAGGATGACTCAGATACCTTTTGCGGGCGAATGAATGGCCCCTCTTCAACGGAACCGGCGGAGACGGGCTCCGGCGCCGAGGATATAAAAAACCGCACGAAAAGCCGGCTGAAAAAATTTCAGCCGGCTCTTTTTTTGAAAGACGGGGTCTATCTCTCGGCCTCGGTGATGAAGCCCACCGACAGCTTCTCCGGGCGCCCCAGCTCGAATATCTCGATCCGGTTCTCCCCCTTCCTCAGCAGCGGCGCCGGGACGTACAGCGACGTCCACGGCCCGACGTTCCAGTAT
>CACXCL010000102.1 GCA_902766115.1 uncultured Ruminococcus sp. | reverse complement strand
CCTGTTTGCCCGAAAAACGGCGACGTGCGCCGTTTTTCCAAGGTATGGATTGTAAATCCCCCATCCTCGCGCGTGTTAGTTCAAAAAAATCCATCATTCTCAGTCGCGGACGGATCGTACAGACCCATGTGTTTGTCGTTTCGTTATGCTCATGCGCTTCTCTTGCCGTTCTACGTGTAGGTTACACCGTGCGCTGAGGAGATTTGTGCTGATATTGTCGCGAGAAATGGGGCGTTACGTGATCTGCTCGTTCGCTTCCCGCAATGATGACGCGAACGGCGCATAACAACTGACGGTTTTGAATTCGAACAGATCGAGAGATCGTGTCCTTGTATCCGCTTTTCAAAATAAAAATCTCCGGATCATCTCCGGAGATTTTTCAGTATTTTGTTTTACGCAAGGTTTGCCGAGCCGCCTTTCGACAGGGTCTGCGCCGCCTTGACGCCGTCCGGTTCCCGGACGGATTTGCCTTCGTTCACGGTCAGATACGCCGCAGCGCAGGCGGCAGTCAGTCGCCAGTTGAGAGCTCCTCCGCGGTTTTCACCGCCGCGTCCTCGCTGTCGGCGCAGACCGTGTACAGATTTCCGTCCCGGATCCATTCCACGCGGACTCCGTTGTCGTCAACGGTCATCGCGGCGTCGTATTCGCCAACCATCAGGTACTCCCCTTCGGGCGCACCCGGAGACGGGATCGTGACGGTCAGCACGTCGTACTTGTCCGAACGCATCTTGACAAACACCTGCTCGTGATCGCCGTAGTCGATGTAAGTCACGGACTCCACTTTGCCGGGATCGCTGAAATCCGGGCGGCTCATGAGCGGCGGCAGATCTTCCGAGGCAGCCATCTCGGAAAAAGTGCCGTACTCGTGCACGACGTTTTCCTTTTTCGCCGGAAGCACGGAAGGAGTCATCCCGGAGGACGCGCCCTCAGAGGTCTCTTTTACCCCTCCGCCGGTCCTGCCGCCGCGGGAAAGCGCCACACCCACGACGGCAAGGATCAGCGCCAGGGCGATCGCCGCTGCCGGTAGAACGCGCCTCACGGAAAATTTCGATGCTCCGCCATTCCTGCGGGCGGACGCTGCGCGTTTTTTTATCACCGCGGATGCGCGGCTGTTGAGCGCCCGAGGGTCCGTGCCGCGAAGGTTCATGAGCGCCTCCGTCCCCTCCCGGACGACGGTCGGGTCCCTCTGCTCCGGGGGAAGGGCAAACTCTTCGTCCATGATCTTCTCCACGGCGCGGAAAAGCTCGTCGTCGCTTGTGACAGGCCGTCCCGCGGCGTACATCTCAAGCCGTTCTTCAAATTTCGATAGCATAACAATCTCCGTTTCTCATCCGGATCCCGGATCTCCTTGGCGGCGCAAAGCCGTCAACCCTCAAACATATCCTTGATCTTCCTTCTCGCCGCCGCCTCGGTCTTCATCAGCCGGTATCTCAGCGTCGAGTACGGGACCCCGGTCATTTCCGAGATCTCCTCGATCGTCCTCTTCTCAATGAATCTGTAGGTGAACAGTTCCCTCATTCCCTCGGGGAGCGAGTCGCGGACCGCCCCGATCAGTTCTTCTTCCGTCATCCCGGAGTTGTCGAAATACGAATCGTTCACGGCAAAGTCCTGAGAGCGGAGGGCGCCTCCGGCGTCGTCCAGCGGGATGTGGCGGCTGTAGTAGCGCTCGTTCTTCCTCACGTTCGCACGGATGCAGTTGTCCGCCACGCGAAACAGCCACGGTGCGATGTTTTCTCCCACGTCCACGTCATCCCACCTTCTGTAAAGCACGCAGATAACGTCGTCGAAGGTCTCCAGCGTCATCCCTTCGTCATATCCGAGACGCCGCCAGAGGTACCCCACCAGCATTCTCTGATATTTCCGAACGGTCCGCTCAAACGTTTGCGGATCGACCATACGCATCACCCGACCTTCCTCTGTCTTAAAACGTCTTCTGCGCTTTTTTGCACCCTTTATGCATGTAATGTCGCAAAAAACGCAAAATAGCGAAAAAATGTGAAAAAAATTTTGATTTTTTTTTGAAAAAGACTCTCTTGCAGAAAAAAGAGAGTCTTTTTCAAATGATTGTTTTACGGGCGTCCGCCTGCGCCGCCCTCTGACGCGAGAGTTATCTCCCCGTCATCTCGCAGTATCTGCGGAGGATCGCCGATACCTCGGCGCGGGTGGCGTTGCCCTGGGGATTCAGCATGTTCCTGTCGGTTCCGCGGATGATCCCCCGCGCCACGGCCCACCTCACGCCGTCCCGTGCGAACGCGCTGACGGTCTTGCCGTCCCCGAAGGAGGAAAGATCGCCGGACGACGCGTCGCCCGGGTGCATCACGTCGTGATACCGCTTAAGAATCACCGCGATCTGCTCCCGGGTGATATTCGAGCCCGGCGCGAAGCGCGTCTCCGTCACTCCCCTGACTATCCCTTTGCCTGACGACCACGCCACGGCGTCTGAGTACCAGCGGCCGCTCTTCACGTCCTCGAACGGTGACTGTCCGGACGGGGCGGGGGAGCCCTCCATGCGCCACAGGACCGTGACCAGCATCGCCCGGCTCATACTTGTCTCCGGCTCGAAAACGTGAGGCGCCGTCCCTTTCATCAGACCCCTGTCGAACGAGGAATACACGTCGTCGAAATACCATTTGTTATACTTTACGTCACGGAAGTATCCGGTCAGGGGAAAGGTCTTCGTCAAACCAGCCAGGGTGACCGTGACCGCGTAGCGGCCCGATCCGTCCGGCGCGAAGGAATGGTTCGTGTCGGCGAGGGGCAGATAGCTTTTGCCGTGCATGTTGCACGTCACCTCGACCATGAGCCCGAGATCCTCGAGGTCCCTGACGTTCTCGCCGTAGGCTGACTTCGCCCCGGGGAGCGCGATATCGGTGACCTTGCATCCGCCGACGAACATCTGCGTCCAGTAGTCGACGTATGCCGATCCGCGGACTGTCTTATGCGCCACTCCCAGATGGGAGAAGGAGCTGTTTACCATATTCTCGTAATGACCCGGGCTGTTGACCCAGCCATGAGTGACCGACTGCGACGTGGCGAAACCCGCGGCGATGTTCTCGCCGGCGCTGTAGAAATTGATCCCGGAGAGCGCCGTAAAGCAGCTCGACCCGTCGGGCCTTGTGTGATCGAAATGCGTGACGCACTCTTCCGCGCGCAGGCGCGCCGCGTCCTCCAGCTCCGGAAATACGGACAGGGGAGCGAGGGATTTTTCACGTCTCACTCCGTTGGTGCGGGAGAGAGTCTCCCACTCCTCGCCGCCGATGAACGACGGCTTGTCCGCCGCCGCGGGGACAACGAGGAAAGATACAAGCAAAAATAAGGAAATTATCGCCGCGGCGCACCGCCGCGCGTTGGATCGTCTCATAATGGAAGCTCCTCTCCGGGAATCGGGTGGTTTCATTCGCCGAGCATCTTTATTATCTCGTCGATGTCGGACTTCGCAAGGTCCTTGAAATCGGCGGAGGCGTTCTTCACCGCCGTTTTGGTCTCCTCGTAGTTTTCGAATATCTCGTCCATGGACGAGGTGAGGTCAGCCTCGGTCACGTCGGGCAGACGGAACAGGTGCGACTGGTAGACCCGCCTCATGATAGCGTCGATCTTCGGGTCCAGAGACAGCCCGATCTGCGGCACCAGGGCGTCTATGGCGTAGATCAGCAGGTGGAGCCTCATACCGATGACGAATCTGGCTCCCGTCCTGCCCCGGTCGCCGCTGAGGATGCCGAGGAGTTCCGCCCCGTCTGCGGGGCAAGCCACGGTCCCCTCGACGCCGTATCCGGTCCGGAGCATGTCGCATGCCAGCTCCGACACGTCGAGATCAAGATTGGGCTGCATGGCGATGAACACCGGGGTGAGATCGTATTTCTCCGCGGCGTAGGCGCAGGATCCGACGATCTCCCGGAGAAGCGCCGCCTCGTCGTAGGCCTTGCGCTGGAGTCCCTCGAACCGCCTCAGGGAGACCACGAAGAAGTCCTTCCCCTCCGGGATCCTGTAGTCCCGGATCGCCGCCCGGAGCCGCTCTCCGGTGCAGGGGGTCAGCATGAACGCCGGGTCCGCGGTGCAGCGGATTTTCTCCCTCGCCACACCGATGTTCACCAGCTCCTGAAGCGACTCCTCGTCGCGGACCGTCACCCGGTCGGCGCGGTTCACGGTCTTTGCGGTGATCTTCTTGTTCCTCTCGGAGAAGATCACGCCGACGCCGTTGGCGAGGATATACGTTTTCATGCCCATCCGGCGGGCGAGATTCACGATATGCGCGTAGTAAAGCAGGCTCTTTTTGCTGGTGCTGTCCTGGAACAGGCTTCCGCCGCCGGAGATCAGCACCCGGGACCGTTTCATCGCACGGATCACGGAAAGCAGATTCATCCTCGCCACGCACCTGATGCCGAAACGCCTGCTGTCGAACTTGGGCTTCTTCGTCAGGGCAGTGATGCGGATGTCCGGTTTCTCCGCCGTGAGAGAGGTTATGACCGTCTCCAGGATGCTGTCGTCGCCCATGTTGTCAAAGCCGTAGTAGCCCGACAGAAGCACGTCGCCCCGTCCTCTGAACGGCACGGGATCGTGCATGACGCGACCGTATACCTCAAGGGCGTCGTCCGCCATCTGGCGGACTGAGTAATAATTCCTGACCGTCCAGATCCCGAAAGCGCGGTATCTGTCTATCGTATCCTCATCCGCGGAGAGAAGGGTCCCGATATCGTCGAGGATCGCCCCGGCGGAAGCGTCGCCCTTGCCGCGGCAGGTGAAGTTAGTGTCCAGAGCGTCGGTGAGTTTTTCCTTTTCGAATATACCGAGATATCCCTGGCTTCCGGCGAGGATCACCGGCGTTCCCGCCGCCATCGCCTCAAGAGCCGAACGGGACACTCCCACGAACACGTCCGCCGCCGCCATGAACTCGCGCACGTCCGTCCGCGCCCCGGTGAGACGCACTACTTCGCGCCCGGCGGCGCGGTTCGCCTCCTCGGCGCGCGCCCTGATCTCCTCGAACGATGTCCCGTCGCCCACCACGGTGACGGTGGCGCCGGGGTACATCTCGGCGATCCGGGGAGCGGAGGATATGAGCATGAACGCCACGTGGGAGACCTCCCGGTCGAGGCGGCCGAGATAGAGGATCCTGCGGCCCTTTTCCCCGCCCATAACGTCAAGGACGGACGAGCAGTCAGCGTCGGGGGAGAATTTTTCCGTGTCGATGCCGTTTATGGTGACCGTTATCCTGTTTTTCGGGATATCGTAGTACTTGATGAGATAGTCGCGGACGTCGTCGCTGACGGCGAGAGAATACTGTCCCCAGCGGGACAGGAGCCGCCAAAGCAGGGACGGGTCGTACACGCCGTGGGTGGTGGTGACGAACCGGAAGCCCATCTTCTTCTGAAGGAGAGCGCAGATGAACGCCGGGATCCTTGCGTGGGCGTGGACAACGTCGAAACGCTCCTCCCGGATAAGTTTTTTCAGTCCGCGGTAGGACTTTACTGCATGGGAAATGCGCTTTGTATTGAGGGGCAGCTCCACGTGACGGATGGAGTTTTTCGTCAACTCCTCCACGTACGCGCCTCCGCAGGACGCCACGGTGACCTCGTGCCCCCGCGCTACGAGCTCCCGGGACAGCTCGAGGATATGGGTCTCAGCGCCGCCGATATCCATTCCCATTGTGGTCATCAGAATCTTCATCTTTTCTTTTTCCTTTCCGGCTTGTTCGTCTCGCGCCGTCCGTACGTTTTTTTACCGTTATTGCCTGCGCGCCGCCCTCTTGCCGCGCCGGTTTTTCCCGTTTGTGTGCCGCCGAGAAGTTCGCGGAGCATCTCTTTCCCGCGCGGGGAACAGAATTCCTCCGCGCCTGCCACCGTCGCGCGGTTTTCCGGTCTGCGCCACTGGAGCAGGGCGCGGCAGACCTTCTTTTTCCTCGGGTCGGTGGGCGTATACACCTTTCTTCCGGTGAACGGGTCGATCCCGGTATAATACATCACCGTGGAAGCGGTACCGGGCGTGGGATAAAAATCCTGCACCTGATCCGGATCGATCCCCGCGCGCTTCGTGTAGAGCGCCAGTTCCAGCGCGTCGTCCACGGTGCCTCCGGGGTGGGAGGACATGAGATAGGGTACGAGATACTGATCCCTGCCGTACTCACGGCAGAGAGAGTAGAATTTTTCGGAAAATCTGTCGTACACGCCGATCCCCGGCTTGCCCATCTCCCGGAGCACCCGGTCGCTGCAGTGCTCGGGG
>CACXCL010000101.1 GCA_902766115.1 uncultured Ruminococcus sp. | reverse complement strand
GTACGGAATATATTTTTCCACACACGATCCCTCCCGCGATCTCAATTTCACGCTCATCCGGAGTGAATTTGACCGGGCAATGGACTGCTTCCTCGGCATCTTCGGGGGATCGACCTCCGAGAGAGTGGCGTACGCCACCCACATGAACGCCTTGATCGACAACAACTCCTTCACCAATTACAACCTTTATCTCAACGAGGAGTCGGCGATGTACATCTCCCACTGCGACGAGGTGACGATCTCCCATAACGAGTTCATCAACGGCGGCCGGGGTGCCGTGTTCTACGGCGGCAGCCAGAACGTGATAATGGAATATAACTACGCCACCAATCAGATGATAAACGCGGCGGACGGCGGGGTGTTCTGCACGTGGAACGATTTCGAACACCGGGGGAATGTCGTAAGACACAATCTTATCGAGAACGTGGCGTCCCTCGGCGTCGGCGGCTTCTCGCTTTACCTCGACGACTTTTCCGCCGGGACGGACGTCTGCTCCAATCTGTTCTTTAACGGGAGCAATATGGTCATACATAACGGCCGCGACAATAAGATGATGGACAACGTCCTCATCACGACCGATATTGGGGTCGACGGATTCACCGTGACGGTACAGAATGCAGTTTACCGGCCCGAAACACTCGGCCAGTTCAGCGAAGACGACCTCAACTGGATCGCAAACTGGAACAATCTTTATGCGAAGTATGAGGCGAACCCGGCGCTGAAGGCCTACGCCATGGAGCACTGGCCGGAGATATTCGATCTGACGACGGATCTCGACAGATGGGACGACAAGGACTTCGTCCTCGCGCGCAACGAGACGATCACGAACAACAGATTTATCAATAGAACCGGCGGGATCGGCGTTCCAAGCAATGAATACGTGGTGAAGTACTCGACCATCGAGGACAATTTCGGATATACCGTCGATGAAAACCCGCTGTTCGTCAATCCGACCATCGGAGACTACCGCATCCGGGACGGTGTGGATTTCCCGGATATCGAATTTGAGAAGATCGGAAGATACTAAGAAAAAGCCCGCTTCGGCGGGCTTTTTCTCAATGGAAAATGGAAAATGGAAAGTGGAAAGTGGAAAGTGGAAAATTGAAACCGGCGGCGTATAAGTCTTCCCCCTGGAGGGGAAGGTGGGTCCGCAGGACCCGGATGAGGTGACACGAATGGTGATACGAATGATCCTTTTTGATACATTTTCCGCCGTTTACGTTTTTTCTTGACTTTTTCGGTTCGGTTTGATAATATTTAGTTGAATTCGATTTCCGGGAGGAATTTGATATGAAGAAGGTTTTTGCGCTCGTTCTTTCGGTAATAATGCTCGCCGGAACGGCGGCCGCGGTCCTCTCCGCGGAGGCCTCGCCGTTTTCCGACGTGAAAACGACCCGCTGGAGCTACGGCGCGATACAATACGCCGTGGAAAAGGGCTACATGAACGGCGTGGGCGACGGGAAGTTCGATCCCGCCGGTTCCATGACGAGAGGAATGGTCGTCACCGTTCTCTACCGCCGCGAGGGCTCGCCTGAGGTCACTTTCAGAGACGATTTCACCGACGTGAAAGCCGGTAAATACTACTCCGACGCGGTCATCTGGGCGAAGGACGAGGGCGTGGTGAACGGCGTTACCGAAACCACCTTCGAGCCGAACGGAAAGATAACGAGAGAGCAGTTTGCGACCATGCTGTCGCGTTTTTCCGAGAGATGCCTTGTTTCTGTCCCCGAGAGAGCCGATCTGTCGGGCTATCCGGACGCAGATCAGATACACAATTACGCGAAGGACGCCATGGCGTGGGCGAACGAGGCAAACCTCATCAAGGGAATGGACGACGGCACGTTGTCGCCCCGCGGATATGCCACGCGTGAGCAGTTCGCCACGATCCTCAAGAGGTTTGACGATACCTTCAACCTCGTTTACAACACGCCCGTGCTGAGAAGTCATTACACAGAAAAAGAGTATCCCCTCGTCACGGATGCCGATATTTACGTGGCGACTGACGGCGACGACGCGAACATCGGCACGTTTGACGCGCCGGTCGCCTCCTTTAACCGTGCTGTCGAGCGCGTCCGCGAGATAAAGGCGACGAAGACCACGGGCGATATCGTCGTGGCGTTCAAAGCCGGCGACTACGGACCGGTGGAGCTTGAACTCACCGCAGAGGACGCGGGCACGCCCGACAGACAGATAATCTACTGCGCTTACGGCGACGGGGACGTCATCTTCGACAACGGTATCACTGTAAAAGAGGATGATTTCTCGCCTCTCTCGGATGACGAGCGGGCGATGTTCAACGACCTCTGCGCCGACGGAATAAAAAAAGTCGATCTGAACGGGCTTACCGACACGATACCGGGGTTTTACGATTTCGCTCTTTTCAGCGATACCGGTTTTTGTACGGTGGCAAGATTCCCGAACAAATACAAGGACGGCTCCGATCAGTTCATGCAGGCGGCAGAGACCTGGGACGGCGACCCGGAGCTCTTTACACTCAATATCTTCGCTGCTCGCGCCACCAGACGGCTGGAACAGTACACAGATAAGATGATCTCAGACCTGGTACTTTACGGATATCTGGTCAGGGGGTTCAGAAAAGACACTTTCGACGCCGTATCGTACGACAAGGCGACAGGCCATTTGAAGGTCGAAAACAGTTCGTCAAACGAATTCGGCGGGCGGCTGAGATCGGGATGGCGCGACGCGGACGGTCAGGGTATCAGAACGGTTTTCGAGAACGTCTCCTATGAACTCGACTGCGCCGGCGAATACTGGGTCGACAGGGATACAGGCACGCTTTACGTCTATCAGCCGGAGGGAAATTACCACATCCCCATGCCTCACGGCGAGTACAAAGTAAGGGGCATAAAGCACTTCGTGGACGATAACTACGACGTTATCCCCACGTACTGCGCCATATCCGCCGAGGATACGGGGTATATAACCTTCAGAGGATTATCGTTCACCAACAACGTGGACGAGTTCATCATGGGCTACAGGACCTCCGGGATCAAAATTGACCGATGCTCCTTTGACTGCTGTACCGGCGACAACCAGCTCCTTTTCGAGTACTCCATGGACGGAGCGCCTCTTGGGCTTGAGGTGACGGACAGCGAGTTTGACCTTTGCATGGGACGCCATATTTACGTGGCTGACGTGGCGGACACAGATGCAAAGTTCACTGATAGGACGGACGCCCGGATCGACAACTGCTATTTTGCCCACTCAAACCTGGAGTTCGACGCGGAGGGCGCGGTCAATCTGTACCGGTGCTCCGGCGGCGTCGTCAGCCATTGCGTTTTCGAAAACTGCTGCCGTTACGGCGTTATGTTCACCGGCTCCTTCGACGTTACGGTGGAGTACAACGCTTTCGAGTCCGTCATGACCAATTCCGACGACGGCGGCGTTACCCGCGGCTATTTCACCGCGGACGGGTACGCCGTTGTGCGGTACAATTATTACGGGCCCATATCCCCGGGGTCGGTCGGGCGTTTCGCCCACTACTGCGACGAGGGCGACTGCGGAACCGTCATGTACGGTAATATCTTCTATCAAGGGGGAGACTTCATGATGAACGGTCCCTGCAGAGACAACAACGTCAGCGGGAACGTCTTCATCAATCTATGGGGCGCCGCCAACGGTGTGAGAATTGGTCACAGCACGGTGGACCTGACGGAAGAGGGATTGAAATCCAACGGTATGTATTACAGATGGAAAGAAGTTTTGGACAGATGCGCCACTATACCGGGATTTGCGGAGGAACTGGAGAAGCGCAGGCCGGGAGCGTCACAGATCTCACTGGATTTTGCCGACGTGGGAGAGAAAAACTTCGTACTGGCTCCGACCAACACCTTCTGCGACAACCTCTTCATCAACGATAACAGGCAGACAGGCATCTACATCGGCGGCAACGGCGCAGACTACGCCACCGTGGAGGGCAACAGAGCATGCGGGCTTGATGAGAACCCAATTTTTGTCAATCCAACGCTGGGCGACTACCGGATTCGCGAGGGAGTCGACTTTCCGGATATAGAATTTGAGAAGATAGGAAGATACTGAGAGATAAAGCCCGCTTCGGCGGGCTTTATCTCAGAGAAGAGAGAAAAGAGTAAAGAGAAGAGAATCGGTAAAAAAAACGCAAACGGTGCGCCGTTTGCGTTTTTTCATTGTCAACGAAAAACTGCCTGGCAGGCAGTTTTTATTTTCGTACCACGGCGGCGAACCAGCCGTTTTCCGTCATGGAATCGATCACCTTGAATCCGTTCTGCTCCATCGCCGCCGTCACCTCGTCGGCGCGCTCGACGATTATCCCCGACAGTATCGCCACGCCGTCCGGCGCAAGGTAGCGCCCCAGATCGGGGGCGAGACGGATTATCACGTCCGCCACAATGTTCACCGCCGCGAGATCGAATCCGCCCGGAGGCGGTGTCACGTCCCGGACAAGATCGGACACGGCGCAAGTGACGTTATCCGTGCCGTTGAGCGTCACGTTCTCCCGCGCCACGCGGATCGCCTCGGGGTCGATGTCGCATGCAAAGCAGTCCGCGGCGCCGAGCTTCGACGCGCAGATGGCGAGGATCCCCGAACCGCATCCGACGTCGATCATCCGGGCGCCGGGCCTCATGTATTTCTCGATCAGCGCGGCGCAGAGCCGGGTGGTCTCGTGAGTCCCCGTGCCAAACGCCATGCCGGGATCCATCAGGATCACCACGTCGTCCGGCTCGGGCGTGAAGTCTTCCCACACCGGAACGATGACCAAGTGCTCACCGGTCCTTATGGGGTGGTAGTACGCCTTCCAGGAGTTCGCCCAGTCGTTCTCCTCCAGCGCCTCGCACGCGATCTCGTGCTCCACACCCAGTTCGTGAAGTCTCGCCGAGATGGAGGAGATCACTTCCGGGGAGAATTTCGACTCCGGAAGGAAGATCGATACCGAGATCCGGCTTCTGTCGGCGTTCAGTATACTCTCGTCGATGAGGTCGCCGTATACGCCGTCAAGCAGGTCCTCGATATCCGAGTAGTCCTCCACCATGATGCCGTTGTCGATCATCTCCATGACCGCCGACACGGTGTCGAGGTGTTCCCTTTTCGCCGTGACCTTTATCTGCGTCCACTTTCCGTTGTCTTCCACTATTCTCCCGCGCCTCCGTTATTTGAACAGCTTCCTGAAAAGCTTCGATTTTTTCGAATAATTGTTCTCTCCGCAGGAATCGGCGAACTTTTTCAGCAGTTCCTTCTGGGCGGCGGAGAGGTTTTTCGGCACCTCCACGTTCACGGTGAAGTGGAGATTGCCCCGTCCCTTTGAATTGACGTACTTCACGCCCTTCTGACGGAGTGTGAACGTGGTCCCTGTCTGCGTCCCTTCGGGAACGGTGTATTTTTCCTTGCCCTCCAGGGTCGGGATCTCGATCTCCGCTCCGAGAGTCGCCTCCGCGTATGTGATCGGCACCTCGCAGTAAATATCGTTGCCCTCCCTCTCGAAAATGGGATGCGGGCGGACGTTCACGTATATGTTCAGATCGCCCGGACCGCCGCCGTTCCTGCCGTCGCTTCCCTGTCCGCGGAGCGCGACGGTCTGTCCGTCGTCGATGCCGGCGGGAATGTTGACCTCCAGTTTCTTCGATACGCGGACGTATCCGTTGCCCCGGCAGGCCGCGCAGGGTTTCTCCACGATCTTACCGGTACCGCGGCAGTTGTCGCAGGTTTTAGTCGTTTGCATAACTCCCAGCGGAGTGCGGGTCTGGACTCTCACCTGTCCCTTGCCTCCGCAGGTCGGGCACGTCTTGGGACTTGTCCCTTTCTCCGCGCCTGTTCCGCCGCACTCGGAGCATTTTTGTACTCTGTTGTAGTTGATCTCCTTCTTGACGCCGAAAACGGCTTCCTCAAAGGAAAGGGTCAGCCGCACGTTCACGTCGTCGCCGCGTATGGGACCGTTCCGTCGGGAGGAGCCGCCGCCGAAGAAGTTGGAGAAAAGATCGGATATATCGAATCCGAAATCGCCGAAGCCGCCGAATCCCGCGCCTGCGCCCGCCGACGGGTCAAAGGCGTCGTGTCCGTACTGGTCGTACTTCGACCGCTTGTCGGGGTCGGAGAGGACCTCGTACGCCTCGTTGATCTCCTTGAACTTCTGCTCCGCGTCCTTGTCTCCCGGGTTCACGTCGGGATGGTACTGCTTCGCCAGCTTGCGGTACGCCTTCTTTATGTCATCCTCCGAGGCGTTCTTCTGAACGCCCAGGACCTCGTAATAATCCCGTTTTTCCTGTGCCATTGGTTTGTCCTTTCAGCGTAGGATCGATTCCTTAAAACGTCCCCCCGGGGAGCGACAGATTCGGACTGTCGCTCCCCGGGTTTGATCTTTATTTTAGTCAGTTGCCGCTTTTGTCTTCGAAGTCGGAGCTGTAGAAGGTTCCTCCCTGCCCGTCGGGTCCGGCGGATCCGCCCGCCTGTCCCTGGTCGGGACCTGCTCCGCCCTGGGCGCTCTGATCGGCGTACAGCTTCTGCGCCAGCGGATAGAAGGACTGCCGGAGCGCCTCGGTGTCCGCCTTGATGGCGTCCACGTTGTCGCCCTTAACGGTCTCCTTCAGCTTGTCGATGGCGGTGCGGACCGGAGCCTTTTCGTCCTCGGTGGCCTTGTCGCCTATATCGGACAGCGATTTCTCGCACTGATAGATCATGTTCTCCGCCTGGTTCTTCGCGTCGACCTTCTCCTTCGCCTTCTTGTCTTCCTCGGCGAACTTCTCCGCGTCACGGACGGCGCGGTCGATATCCTCCTTGGACATATTGGTGGAGGAGGTGATGGTGATGTGCTGCTCCTTGCCCGTGCCCTTGTCGACTGCCGACACGTTCACGATACCGTTGGAG
>CACXCL010000100.1 GCA_902766115.1 uncultured Ruminococcus sp. | reverse complement strand
GTGACCATGGCGCGGGTGTAGCTGAGCTTCATTCTCGGCACGGTACCCGCCGCGCCGCCGCACCAGCCGGTGTTCACCAGGAACACGCTTGCGCCGGTCTCCTTCAGTTTTTCGCCCAGCATGGTGGCGTAGACCGACGGGTTCAGCGGGAAGAAGGGCGCGCCGAACAGAGTGGAGAAGGTGGTGACGGGCTCGGTGATGCCGCGCTCCGTGCCCGCCAGCTTGCTGGTGTAGCCGGAGACGAAGTGGTACATCGCCATGTCCTCGTCCAGCTTCGAGATGGGAGGCAGAACTCCGAAGGCGTCCGCCGTGAGGAAGATCACGGTCTTCGGCTGGCCGCCCACGCCGGGGATCGCCGCGTTGGCGATGAAGTCCACGGGGTAGCCGGCTCTGGTGTTCTCGGTGAGGGAGCCGTCGTGGAAGTCGGGCACGCCCGCCTCGTCCACGATGACGTTCTCCAGGAGAGCTCCGAATCTGACGGCGTCGTAGATCTCCGGCTCCTTCTCGCGCTCCAGGTCGATGCACTTGGCGTAGCAGCCGCCCTCGATATTGAACACGCCGTGGTCGGACCAGCCGTGCTCGTCGTCGCCGATGAGGAGTCTGTTGGGGTCGGCGGAAAGGGTGGTCTTGCCCGTACCGGACAGTCCGAAGAAGACCGCGCTGTCGCCGTCCTTGCCGATGTTGGCGGAGCAGTGCATGGAGAGGATGCCTCTCTTCGGCAGAACGTAGTTCATGACGGAGAAGACGCTCTTCTTGATCTCGCCGCAGTACTGGCTGCCGGCGATGACGACCTCTCTCGTCTCGTAGTTGATGATGATCGCCGCCTCGCTGTGGGTGCCGTCGATCTCCGGCACGCACTGGAAGCCGGGAGCCGCGATGATGGTGTAGTCCGGCTCGTAGGTCTCAAGCTGCTCCTCCGTGGGACGGATGAGAAGCTGATGGATGAACAGGTTCTGGCTGGCCAGCTCGTTTATGATGCGGAAACGCTGTGTGTAGGCGGGGTCCGCTCCGGCAAAGCCGTCGAAGACGAACACTTCCCTGTTCTGCAGGTAGGCGAGGATCTTGCCCTTGATGGACTCGAATTTCTCCGGCGCGATTGGACGGTTTATCTTTCCCCAGGCGATCTCGTCGTGGATCGCGGGGGTGTCTACGATGAATTTGTCGTCGGGGCTTCTGCCCGTGTACTTACCGGTCTTCACCACCAGGGCTCCGGTGGACGAGAGCGTGCCCTCTCCGCGGGCGAGAGCCTTCTCCACCAGCGCGGGGGCTGCAAGGTTGCGGTATACTTTGCCGTTTCCGGCGATACCGAGATCCTGTGGTCTGAGTTCTTTCATATTACCATTCTCCATTCTGCCGCCGTACGGCGGCTAAGATAAATTTTTGACTTTTTCGGGGGCCCGGCGGTCAGAACGAGCGTCCTGAGCCTGAGTGGCTGCTTCCGGAGGATCCGGAGTAGGATCCTGAGTAGGACGAGCCGCCGGAGGAACCGGAGCCGCCGGACGACGAACTCCTTGTCACCGGAGCGTAGACCCGCGAGGTCGAGGTGTTGATGAGCCGGTCGCTCACCGCCACGATGGCGAGGGTCTCCGCCACCACGTACGCGTCGGCGTTGACCTGGGTCCTCGGTACCGCCATGCGCCTTTTGGCGCCGCTGAGCCCGAAGAAGCCCGCCACGGAGCCGAGAATGCTGCCGAACACAGTGGTGCCGAGCCACGACCCGAAGGTACGCGGCACGCGGCCGGTCTTCTGCAGGTGATCCGCCTCGCCGATCCAGTTTTTCAGCGCGTCGGCGAGACCCTGCGAGCCGATCCTGTCCCTCAGGTGGTCGGTCATGCGCTCTCTCGCCTTGTCGGTCATGCGGACGCCGTCGCCGAAGGTCAGTATCTCCACGTCGTTCCCTGCGGAGCGGTCCACGCACAGCATGACGCCGCGGTAGTCGTCTCCGACGCCGTAACCGTTGTATTTATAGTACTTTTCAGCGTATTCCTTCAGATCGAGCGACGAGGTGAAGTCGGTGACCAGCACCACGACGTCGATCCCGTATTTATCCGCGACTTCCTCCGCGGATTCCGAAAGCTCCTTTATCTCGCTCTCCTTCAGCTCATCCGTGAAGTCTGTCACCCGGAGCGCTCCCTCGTCGTGGAACCTCTCAAATTTCACGTCTCTGTCGGGAAGCCAGTTGAGGAAAGGATCCCCCTTGAGGTAGAGACGGTAGAAGTCGCCGATCCAGGCGGAGACGCCGTCGTAATACTCGCCCTCGCCCAGGTAATAGTACAGATCGTCGTCGATCAGGTTCGCGATCTGCTCGGTGTAGAGACCGCGGGTGTCGCTGCCGGTGCAGCAGGTCCATCCGCCCCGGTCGTCCGGGTCCATGTCGATGAAGAGACATACGCCCTCGCGCTCGTCGCCGAAGCCGTAGCCGTTGAAGTCGTAAAAGTCGGCGGCGAGTATGTCCTTGCCGAGACCGTAGTCCGTCACGTCGGTGTAGATCACGATATCGCGCCGGATTTCGCCGCGAATATCCGCGAGCCGCTGTTCCAGCGCTTTTTCCTCCTCCGGCGTGAACAGATCGGCTCTGTCAACGATCCGGGCGGCATCCTCGTCGTGATAGAACGGGAAATTTCCCGTGGTCACGGGGTACCAGTCGGGGAGGGAGTCGTTCTCTCCCACGCGCTCGACGCCGGGATCGGACGGGAGCACCCTTTCCGCAGAGGCCGCGACCGCAAGGACAGCAGCCAGCGCGCAGACAGCCGCGAGCAGTATCAGGAGTTTGATTCTCATTTTCATACCGCTCACCACCCCAAAAAGTATTTCAGAACGGAGAAGAGGATGATCGCTCCGGCGATTATCCCCGCCCTTTTCAGGAAGTAGCCGAGACTGACTTTTTTGTCGATGGGCACGTCGCCGACAACCTTGCCGGTCTGCCCGTTCACGGCGAACTGGTAGTCCCTGCCTCCGTGCGTGAGGCTGAACATATACACCGGGAAGAGCATATACCGCGCGTTGAGGTCTGCGGTCAGCTCGCCGCCGGTGTGCGTTACTCTGTCGTATCCGCCGATGCGGGATGAGACGACTTTTTCCGCGGTGTTCGCCATGCGCTGGCGGGCGCGGGGCTCCGTGTCGTCCTTCGCCACGTCGAAGCGGTCGGCGGTGAATCCGGCGAGATATCGCATGTCGAACGGCCTCGCGCTCTCCATGTTGAAGGGCTCGAGGGAGTCCATCAGCGCGTCGTCGATCCGTCCGCTGGCGTCCACGGGGACGTCGCGGAACTCGACGTTCACGTCCCGGTCAAGCACGTAGTCGCTGGTCTCGGTTATCTTATAGTCGCCGCTCCGGGTCGTAGTGGACGACTCGGCGCGGAACGTGAGGTTGCCGCTCATCCTTCCGTTGAACACCCAGAAGGGCACGTAAACGCCGGTGACCTTGCTCATGGTG
>CACXCL010000099.1 GCA_902766115.1 uncultured Ruminococcus sp. | reverse complement strand
GAAATACGAACTTCAGCAGAAAGAGATCGCGCGGCTGGAAGCGTTCATCGAAAACCAGCGCAAATGGAACAGAGAGCGGAACATCATAGCGGCGGAGAGCCGCATGAAGGCCATCGACCGGATGGAAAAGCTCGAGAGGCCCTCCGCCGACCCGAAGAAGATCTCGTTTTCGATAGATTCACCGGGAAGCAGCGGGAACGACGTGCTTGAAGCGCGGGAGCTCACCATGGGATTCCCGGAAAAGATGCTTTTTGAGAATCTCAGCTTCCTTCTCAAAAAGGGAGACCGGATGTTCATCTCCGGTCCCAACGGCTGCGGAAAGTCCACGCTGCTGAGGATACTCATGGGCGAACTCGAGCCCCTCTCCGGCACGGTGGTGACCGGGTACAACGTGAAAGTCGGGTACTATTCCCAGGACAACCAGGGGCTCGATCCCGGGTCCACGGTGCTGGAAGAAATATGGAGCGCCTACCCGGGACTCACTCAGACGAAGATCCGTGACACGCTGGCGCAGTTTCTGTTCCGCGGCGAGGACGTGGAGAAAAAAGTCTCTGTCCTCAGCGGAGGGGAGCGCGCGAGACTTACTCTGGCGAAGCTCATTTTGTCGAAGATCAATCTGCTGATCCTGGACGAGCCCACCAATCACCTTGATATCGATTCCCGGGAGGCGCTGGAAGAGGCGCTGACGGGATTTGACGGCACGCTGATCTGCGTGTCTCACGACAGATATTTCGTCCGTCGGCTGGCGACGCGGTTCATCCTTCTCCGGGACGGGGCGTGGCGCGACGTGATCTCCACGTACGACAGACTTACGGAAAACGATCTGCTCTCCGGGGAAGTGAAAAAGAGCGGCGAGGAAAACGCCGCGGCGTCGGACCGGAAATCCGAATATCTTGCCAGAAAGCAGGAAACGCAGGCTCTGAGGCGCGCCGCCCGCCGCCTCGAAGCGGTGGAGACCGAGGCCGCAAAGCTGGAAGCGGAGATCGTCGCAATAGACGACGAGCTATACGGCGAAGCGGCTGCGGATTATCTCAGAGCATGCGAGCTCACCGATAAAAAGACAGTTGCCGAAGACCGGCTCATGCAGCTCTACGGCGAGGAGGACGAGCTCCGCGCGATCCTCGACGGTCAGAACAAACAAAAAACGGAAGAGGTAAGAAATGCTTGACCTTCTCGATATGCAAAAGCAGTTCCTCACGACTCACCTGCGCCCGGGAGACACTGCGGTGGATTTCACCATGGGCAACGGACACGACACGGTCTTTCTGTCGAAGACGGTGGGTCCGGAGGGCAAAGTCTACGCCTTCGACATCCAGCAGAGAGCCCTCGACAAGACGAGGGAGAACCTCGTCTCCTCGGGATGTCCCGAAAACTGGGAGCTGATCCTCGCCTCCCACCACAGAGCGCCGGAATTCGTAACGGAAAAGATCCGCGCCGGGGTGTTCAATCTCGGGTATCTCCCGGGCTCCGGCAACAAATCGCTGACAACTGCGAGAGTCACCACTCTCCCGGCGGTGGAAAACGCCATCGGGATGCTGGGCGAGGACGCGATCCTTGTCGTGGCGGTCTATCCCGGCCACCCGGAGGGCGCCGCCGAGGGCGAGGCGCTTCTCGAATACCTTTCCGGGGTATCACGCTTCAGATACACAGTCTCGCAGATCAAAATAGTCAATTCCCCGACAAGTCCGTTTTTCTTCACGGTGGAATCAAAGTAACACTTCATCCTGAACGTCAGGAGGAGGGCGAACATGAGCGACAACAGATACAGAAGACCGACCTCCGATCCCTACGGAGCAGCCGGATACGGCCGTCGATCCGCCGGGAGCGGAGGACAGTCCCGACAAAGAAACGCCCCGGCGCAAAACAGGACCAGGTCAGGAAACGGGAGCGACCGTTCCCTGAACGGACGGCAGCCGCGCGGTGACTATCAGTACGGACGGAGCGGCCGGAACGGATACGCGAGCAGGTCGGACGAGGCGAGGAGCCGCGCCCGGCTGGAGGCCCTGCGCCGTCAGCGCGCTGAGGAAGAGCGGGAGAGACGCCGGCAGGAATCGCTGAGGCGTGAAAAGCAACTGAAGGAAGAAAAAAAGAAACTCGAGAAAAAAATCAAAGCGCGCCGCCGCGAGGAGAGGAAAAAGGCGAGAAAGACGTTCTTCGGAAGAGTAGCCGTCGGCGCGGTCATCTTCGTTATCCTGGCGGTAGTCGCCGCGATCCTCTTCGCCGTGTTTTTCACACGCTCCCCCGACGGGAGATCGGGAGGCAAGATCACGTACGTCTACGGCGGGACCCGGGTCAGGACCGTGTCCTACGGAACGGCTTTCAAAAACGGAAAGATGTACGTCTGTTTCAACGACGTGGCGGATTATCTGTCCATGGCGGTCACCGGCAACGCGCGGGAAATGAAGTTCGTACTCCCGGACCCTGACGGCCAGTCTGACGGAGCCGGAACGGGGAAAGAGGAATCCCTGGTCTTCACCGTCGACACAAGGACGGTGACGGTGAACTCCCGTCCCCTGACGGTGGACGTCGATTCCGTTCTCTACGGAGAAGAAGTATGGGTATCGGGCGATTTCGTGGCGGAATACATCGACGGGATCACGGTAACGTATAACAAGTCACGGAATTCCATCACGATATCGCGTATAGAGGACGAGGAAAACTCCGTCCCGGGCAACGTGGTCTACGTTCCCGTGACGCTGAAGCTGAAATCGACGGCTCCCATGGACGCGCCGGATTTTGACGCCCGTCCCGCCGCGGCGCCTGCTGTCACCTTTACCGCTGATCTTTCGGCGTACGAGGAATACATGAATCCCCGGGACGGCGACTACACCGTTCTGGTCAATTCCTCGTCGCCCATGGCTATGGATTACATCCCGGACGATCTGACCGACGTGAGGAATACCAAAAACGACGGCAGGGAGACACAGCAGCTCAGGCACTGCGCCGCTATGGCTCTGGAAGCTCTGTTCGACGAAATGGCGACAGCGGGGATCACCGACATGGGAGTGACAAGCGGATACAGATCGTACGACTACCAGGAAACGCTGTTCAACGACTACGTGGAGGCGGAAATGGAGGCGGATCCCGGGCTTTCAAGGGAAGACGCGGAGGCCATCGTCGTGACCTATTCGTCACGTCCCGGGACCAGCGAGCATCAGACGGGGCTCTGCGTGGATATGCACAATCTTGAATACGCCACGGTGGAGTTCGCAGACACGGACGCATACCGCTGGCTTACCGACAACGCGTGGAAGTTCGGATTTATCGAAAGATACCCCTCCGCCAAGACGGAGATCACCGGCGTGTCCTACGAGCCGTGGCACTGGCGGTTCGTCGGACGGAACGCGGCGTACGCCATTCACAGTGGCGGGTTGTGTCTCGAGGAATTCTCCGCCTCATCCGGAACGGATGCGACAGTGGATTCTTCCGATGGAGGTTGATATGAACGACGTAAAAACGACAGTTGCAAAAAATATAACGGAGCTGCGGCTTCTCAACAATATGACCCAGTCGGAACTGGGCGAGAAGCTCAACTATTCCGACAAGACCATCTCGAAATGGGAGCGCGCGGAATCGACCCCCGACATTTCCGTTTTGTGCGATATCGCGGATCTGTTCGGGGTCACGGTGAACTACCTGGTCACCGCGGAAAACATGGACGAAAAATACCGTGAGAACAAACGCGAGGAGGCGATATACAACCGCAGGGTCATAACGTATATCTCCGAATCTGCCGCATGGGTCACTGCCATCTTCGCGTTCATCATCACCACGCTGATCATCGGCAGGATGTCGTTCCAGTGGCTGTATCTCGTTTACGCGGTCCCGGTAGTGCTGATCATCGCCCTTGTGTTCAATTCCGTGTGGTTTAACCCGAGGACCAACTACGTCATCATCTCCGGACTCATGTGGTCGATACTGGCGGCGATCCACATGACCTTCCTCTATTTCAGAAAATCGGTTTTCCTGATCTATCTTCTCGGAGTTGCCGGTCAGATCGTCATAATCCTCTGGTCGTTCATCAAAAAGCCGAGAAAGTGATCTGACAGAAAAAACGTCCCTGTTTCGTGAAAAACAGGGCGTTTTTTTGATTCTACGAATCGTAGAGTCTGATTCTACCGGATGAAAAAGCCCGTCCACGGACCGTAGAGCACGCATCTACGGTCTGTGGGTTTTCCTTTTATGTCGGAACGTATATAATATCAGCATCGGAGGTGACGTGATGAACATACTTTTCTGCGGCGACGCGAATGTCGGAGACGGGATATTCCTGTCCGTGCTCTCTATACTGAAACACACGGGCCGTGACGCGGATATATACATACTCACCGCCTCCATCGACGGTCACACACCCGTCGGACCCGACTTTGCGGACAGGCTTCAAGGGACCGTCAGGGAAAAAGGCAACGGCGGGACCGTAAGACTTTTCGATATAACCGAGCTGTTCGGCTCGTACCGTCCCGAGCCCAATATGGACACCCGTTTCACTCCGTTCTGTATGCTCAGGCTTTTCGCGGATCTCGTCCCGGAGATCCCGGACAAAATACTCTACCTCGACACGGACGTGCTGTGCCGCGCGCCCTTCGACGATATGTACGACACCGATATCTCGTCCGTGGAGATCGCGGGAGTGCCGGACCGCTACGGCAAGTGGTTTTTCGGAAACGTCCTGCGCCACGACTATTTCAACTCCGGCGTCCTGCTTATGAACATGAAAAAGATCCGGGAGAGCGGGCTGCTCGGCAAATGCCGGGAAATGTGCCGCACAAAAAAGATCTTCATGCCCGATCAGTCGTCCCTGAACAAGCTGGCGGTGAAAAAGAAGATCCCCGGAAGGTACAACGCCCAGAAAAAGATATACAGGCGCACTGTGTTCAAGCACTTCACCACGTATTTCAGATACATACCGAAGTTCCGGCCGGTGACCGTCAAGCCATGGGACTACGACAGGGTCCACCGGGTGCTGAAAATTTATGAATTCGACGATATTTTCGAAGAATATGAAAAAATAAAAGCGAAAGGAAACGATAAGAGATGACACGAGAGGTCCCCATTTTTTTCTCAGTCGACGACGTTTACGCTCCGCTTCTCGCGGTTGCCCTGAACTCGGCTGTCAAAAACTCAAATCCGGAGAGGCGGTACGTCGCCCACGTCCTGAACCGTGGTCTGTCCGACGAGAACATCAAAAAACTCGGAGCCCTGGCGACGGACAACTTCAGGATCGACTTCCGTCCCATGACGGCGGATATGAACGTATTTGACGACAGAATCAACAACAGGCTGCGCCACAACTACTTTACTCTGACGATCTACTTCAGGCTGTTCATCCCGACCATGTTTCCCGATCTCGACAAGGGGCTCTACCTCGACAGCGACGTGGTGCTGACCGACGACGTGGCGAAGCTCTTCGACACCGAGATCGGCGATAATTTCTTCGGCGCGTGCCACGATCTGTCCATCGCGGACAACGAAACG
>CACXCL010000098.1 GCA_902766115.1 uncultured Ruminococcus sp. | reverse complement strand
CAGCGATCCGCGGAAGGTCACCTGCTCACCCGTTCTGTACGAGACGGGGTTTTTGTCGGTCTCGCAGAGGAATTCAAGGCCGTCGGATGAAGTCGCCTCCTGAAGCAGGAACGTGCCCGTCGTTGAAAAGCCCGTCGGGACGGTAAACGCCGCTCTCTTTGCGATCTCGGCGCGCATTATCTCCGCCGCGTGGTCCACGGCGTAGCGCGAGAACAGGGTCAGGATCAGGTCTCCCTCCTTCTCCTCAAGCGTGTAGGAAAGGCGCTCGAGGGAGTCGTCCTCGACGACGGCGATCTTCTTCCCGTCTGCCGTCGCCGCAGCGGGAAGGTCAATTCCCGCCGCTTCTTTCAGAACGTTTCTCAGATCCTCGAGTTCGTTTTCTATCATAAGATCGGAACAAACGGTATATCCTTCGAGAGGATTTCCTCCGATTCGGGGCGTCTTGTCCGCGGCAAGAAGCGACTTATGGAGCCGTCCGACCAGCGCCGCGGTCTCCGCTCTTGTGGCTAGCGCCCCGGGATTGGCGTTGCCGTTCTGGTCGCCCAGCATCAGACCGATCCGTCTCACGGTCTCAAAGGACGGCTTCGCCCATTTGGCGATCTTGCTCTCGTCGGCATATTTGCCGACGGCGGAGGCGGAATCAGGCAGGTCGGCCCAGGAGTAGGACAGATATCGCGCGGTCATGACCGCCATCTCCTGCCGCGTTATCTTGTTGTTTCCGTGGAACCTTCCGTCCCGGTAGCCCTCGACGATTCCGGTGTCCTGGGCCCAGCCCACGGCGTCGGAATACCACTTCCCCGCCTGCACGTCGGTGAATTTGTTCGGGTATTTTCCCGTGTCGCCGCTGATGCGGTAAATGATCGTCACATACATGTACCGGGTCAGCGGAGTTTTCGGCTCGAACTTTGTTTCCGACGTGCCCTTCATTATGGATTTTTCGTAGACGTACATTACGTCGGAGTAAAACCAGTTCTCTCCCTTCACGTCAGTAAACGGGGACGCGCTTTCCGCGCTCGAGGCGACGGAAAGAAGTGAAAGAGCGGCCACCAATGCCAGCGCAAGAGATAACATCCGTTTTTTCATTACCGGAACCTCCGTAATCCGTTTGATTGATTCCATTTTACCACGGATACCGTTGCGAGTCAACCGCGCCTCTTTTAATCTTGACAACCGAGGGCATGATATATTATAATAAATGTATGTTTTAAGAGACGGACTACCCCTTTTAAAGAAAGGTCATGAATGCGATATGAAAAAGGCTCTCCTGATAATCAACCCGCGCGCCGGAAAGACAAAAGTCAAGGCCGCCATGTTCGACGTCGTGAACACGCTCTGCAGGCACGGATACCTCGTCACCGCTGCGGTGACGCAGAAGCCCGGTCACGCCGTAACTCTCACAAAGGAAATGGCGAAGGATCACGATATCGTCGTCTGCTCCGGCGGCGACGGCACTTTCAACGAGGTGGTGAGCGGGATGATCTCCTCCGGGCTGAGCGTTCCCATCGGATACATCCCCTCCGGCAGCACCAACGATTTTGCAAACACTCTCGGTCTGTCGAAGGACCTTCGCCGTGCCGCGGAGGACGCGGTCACAGGCGTGAGAAAGCCCATGGATATCGGCTCCTTCAACGACCGTTATTTTTCGTATATCGCGTCGTTCGGCGCGTTTACCCGCGCCTCTTACGCCACCCCGCAGGATACGAAGAACGTTCTTGGGCACATGGCGTATATTCTGGAAGGCATCAAGGATATCCCGTCCATAAAAGCGGAACACGTGAAGATCGAAACGGAGGACAAGGTCTACGAGGACGACTACATCTTCGGCGCCATCGCCAACAGCACCTCCGTCGCGGGGATCATCACACTGGACGACAAGATAGTGATGCTCAACGACGGGAAATTCGAGCTCCTTCTCATCAAAAAGCCGCCGAATATGGGCGAGCTGAGCAAATGCATCAACGCCCTGCTGTCGCAGAACTACAACAGCGACATGATAGAGTTCGCCTCCATGGAATCGGGCGTTATCACCACGGACGAGAATCTGGTCTGGTCTCTTGACGGCGAGAGAGCCGATACCGACGGTCACGTGGAGATCAAAAACCTCCACAACGCCGTGACGCTGATCCTCCCCTCCGCCTCCGCGGACAGCAGTATTTTCTGAGAGCAAAAACCGGCGTGACTCTTTCGAGTCACGCCGGTTTTCTTTATTTCACGCGTTTGCGTATCAACGCCGCGCCGCCGATGGCAAGGGCGGACAGGACCGCCGCGAGGATCGCGGGGTCGCCGGTCTTCGGCGCCTTGGCGACGGGGTCCGGGGCCGGGACGGTCACGTCGCCCGGATCCCGGACGGGGTCGCCGGCAGGCTTTTCCTCACGGAGAAGCTCCGTTCCGACGATCTCGAAGGAGTCGAGGACGGCCTCCGCGGTGAAGATGATCTGCTGGTTCACGGCCCGTCCGAAAACGATCTTCATCAGGGTCTCCCCGTCAGGGACGGAGGACAGCAGATCCGCGTCGCGGACGGTGATCTCAAAGGCGCCGTCGTCGCCGCGCACGATCTCCGCCGTACCCTCGGCCG
Organism: uncultured Ruminococcus sp.; assembly: GCA_902766115.1. Taxonomy (GTDB): domain Bacteria; phylum Bacillota; class Clostridia; order Oscillospirales; family CAG-272; genus RUG11130. The sequence goes on along the minus strand of CACXCL010000098.1, from coordinate 9,952 downwards.
GTCCCTCCACCGAGACGGCTTCAAGAGGGGCGTAATAGTCGTCCGGGGAGGCCTTTACAGTGAAACGGACTCCGGTGACGCCGTCCGCTCTGTAGGAGGGATCCTGCATCACGTCCACGGCGAAAGTGCCGTCGTATCTCTCCTCGATACCGGAGAGGAGTCCGTCCTCCCCCGACGCCGCCCGGTCGCCGTACGGATCGGCGACGTGGCCCGCAAAGAGGATCACGTCGGCCGGATCCGTCAGTATAAACGCGAACTCCCTGCCAAGGATGAAATCGTGGTAATATCTGTCGGGTTCATCAAATGGCGCGCTTGTCGCTTCACCCACGAGTACCGTCACCGCGGCTCCCTCAACGCCTTTCTTGTCCACGTTGAGCTTCGCCACGTGCTGCATTTTCGTCAACGCAAGCTCCACGTCGCTGTCCTTCGCCAGCAGGCGGGAGTCGTAGCCGGTGAACGCGTGATCCAGAAAACCGGCGTTCATGAGGAGCGCCTTCAGATCGGTGTCGCTCTCGGATTTGAATTCCGGGAAAACGCACCTGGTGTAGTGCTCCGCCCCGTTCCCGTCGGTGAAGCCGAAATCGGACGTGGAGTTCACAAGGGCGAGATTTTCGCCGCTCATGACGTCGCTTACGCCAAATCCATCCTTGGGGAGGATGAATTTCATCTTATATCCCTGTGAAGTCTCGGCGGTGAAGAAATAGGAGCACCCGGTCTCTGCGATCTGCCCGCGGGAGTAGTGTCCCGTGACGAAATCGCCGGTTTTCACCCCGTCACGGGCGGTGAAATACTTTTTCACGGTGGGGAGATCGTCGCCGTACAGGTCCCAGTTGTCCTTGAAGTAAAGGGTGTTCACCAGGGCGAGGACCATTTCCGCCGGGATCCCGAAATCACGGTCGATGAGGCCGCCGGTCTTCTCTTTGATAAACTCCTTCACCTTTTTGTTCGCCTCTTCGTTGTCGCTGAGGAACGGGGCGCTCTCCACGGAGTTCAGCAGCTTTTCAGCCATCAGCTGAAGCTCGCCGTCGTCGTAGAGCTCGGCCTTGTCTTCGTTGATCCACGCGGAATTCGACAGAGAGAGCCGGGCCGCCACCTCTCCGCGCTCGTCCAGGTGCGTCTTCTCGAGCCACTTGAACAGCTCCGCGGACGCCTCGAAGTCCGCGGCGGTCATTCCGGTGAACTCCTCGACCTCCCTTTTTACTCCGTCGTCGCCGGAGTAGTGGAGCATCGCCAGCGCGAAATAGATCGACACCGGAGACACGGTGAAATTAGCGTCCGCGTTGTCACCTTCCGTCATCAGCGAATACATCTTCGCCGAAAAACCGGTCAACCGCCCGTTAAGTTCGTCCAGTGCGGGATCGTCGACCGTGAATCCGAACGACGGCGCGGCCAGCGCGACGAGCATCAGCGCCGCGATAAGAAATGACAGCAGTTTTTTCATGGTTTTCCTCCCTGTTTTGCCGTTTTCCACGGGGCTCCTTTTGCCCCTCTGCTTATATAGCCGTTAAAAATCGCCGAAGGTTACACGATTTGAAAAATATTTGAATAAATTTTTCGATCCTTGAAAAAACGGCGGGATTTCCCGTGATAATCCCGCCGTTGTCTTATTTATTTCTTTCTCGAAATGACGAATTCGCCGTTGCCCTGGCGTTTTGCGGACCAGATTATGCCCCGGGGGCACTTTTCCACGCACTTGCCGCAGTCGACGCACTTGCCGTAGTCGATGGACGCCACGTTGTCGCCCACGGTGATGGCGCCGGTCTCGCAGACTCTCTCGCACATCTTGCAGGCGATGCAGCCCACGTCGCAGTAGGAGCGGACCTCCTTGCCCTTGTCGTGGGACATACATCCGATCCAATGGGCGCTGTCGAACGGGATCAGCTTAATGATCCCCTTGGGACAGTGCGCCACGCAGACGCCGCAGCCCATGCATTTTTCGTGGTCCACCACCGCAACGCCCTCGCGGATGTAGATGGCTCCGAACGGGCAGTGCGCGGCGCAGGTGCCGAGCCCGATACACCCGTCCGGGCAGAGCTTGTTGCCGCCGCCGATGGCCGCCGCCTGTGCGCAGTCCTCCGCGCCCTCGTAGACGTACTTCTTCATGGCGGCTTCCTTCGTGCCGGAGCACATCACCTGGGCTCTCATGCGGGAGACTTCGCCTACCTCTTCGCCCATGATCTCCGCCACCCGGCGCGCCACGTCGGCGCCGCCCACGTTACAGACGGTGACGGGAGCCTCGCCCTTTTCGATAGCCTCAGCCGCCGCATCGCAGCTGGAAAAGCCGCATCCTCCGCAATTCGCTCCGGGAAGGCACGCGCGGATCTCGTTCACCTTTTCGTTGGTCGGGACGAAGAACAGCTTTGCCGACAGCGCCAGAAGGACTCCCATCAGCACGCCGAGACCGAGAAAAATCAGTACAGTTATCAAAATACCCATTGGACTTCAGTTCACTGCCTTTCAATAATGATAAACGGTGGCGCCGTTATCCCAGTTTCATCCCGGAAAATCCGGCGAACGCCATTGCCGCGAGACTCGCGGAGATGAGCAGGATCGGGAATCCCCGGAAGCACTTCGGAGGCGTCGAGAACGCCAGCTTCTCCCTGACTCCCGCGAATATGAGTATCGCCATGGTGAACCCGAGGGCGGAGGCAAAGCCGAACGCCACGCTCTCCCCGAAGGAATAGCCCTTCTGGATGTTGAGCAGGGCGGAGCCCAGCACCGCGCAGTTGGTGGTGATAAGGGGAAGGTAGATCCCCAGCGCGCCGTACAGCGCGGGGACGTATTTTCTGAGGAACATCTCGATGAACTGGACCAGCGTCGCGATAACCAGGATGAACGCGATGGTCTTGAGATACTCGATCTTCAGCGGTTGGAGTATAAAGCGGTACACCGCCCAGGTTACGGCGGACGAGACGGTCATGACGAAGGTGACCGCCATGCCCATTCCGAGAGCCGTGGATGGCTTGTTGGACACGCCGAGGAACGGGCAGATGCCGAGGAAGCGGCTGAAAATGAAGTTCTCCGTCAGTATCGCGGCGAACATGATGAGGAAAATATTGCCCATTATCTGTCGCCTCCTTCCGCGTCGGTCCGGACCGGAACGTCCGCCTCCGCCGCGCCCTCCGCGGGCACGACCGCGAACGTCTCGTCGATATATTTCTCAACCTCTTTTTTGTGGTTCTTCTCTTCGATCTTGTCGGCGATCTTCTGCACCAGCGCCAGGATGAATCCAAGCGTCAGGAACGCCCCCGCAGGCAGCAGGAAGATGGTCGCCGGGGAGTACCATGGCCCGAGCAGGGTCACGCCTCCGGTCCCGTTGGAGGCGGCGAAGATCTTGCCCGTGCCGAGTATCTCGCGCACCAGAGCGATGGAGAACAGCGCCAGAGTGAAGCCGATACCGGTGGAAATACCGTCGATCACCGCCATCAGCGGGTTGTTCTTCGAGGCGAACGCCTCAGCCCGCGCCAGGATGATGCAGTTGACGACGATCAGCGGGATGAACAGTCCGAGGGACGCGTCTATGGCGGGGAAAAACGCCTTGATGGTCAGCTCCACCGCCGTGACGAAGCCGGATATTATGACTATGTACGACGCGATACGTATTTGCTTCGGGATTATGTTTCTCACAAGGGAGATGAACAGATTGGAGAAGGTCAGCACCGCGATGACAGCCACGCCCATCCCCAGCGCGTTCATCACCGAGGTGGTGGTCGCCAGAGTCGGGCACATGCCGAGCAGCTGGACGAACGTGGGGTTGTTCGTCACGATTCCTTCCTTCATCTGCTTCAAGATGGGATTTTTCATAGAACTCGCCGTTCCTTTCCGATAAAATCAGGTCAAAGCCGCGTCACGGTTTTTTTGTTTCCGCGTCTGTCCCGGTCTCCTCCGGGTCGTCCTCTTTCTCAAGGAGAGATTCGTATTCGTTCTTGTCGACCTCCACCTGATAGACGTCGTCTGTCTCAGAGGAATAGACTCCGTTGTGATAGTACCCGTCCGAGCCGTTCTCTATGAATTCCGGTTCCTTTGTCTCGTCGGGTTTTCGCTCCTCTTCCTTTTCCGGACCCTTCGTTTCCTGCGGTTCCTTCGTCTCTTCGGGAACGGGTCGAGGTTCCGTTTCCGGTGCGGGTTCGCTCTCTTCCGGAGCGGTCGCGCCGCCGTCAACCTTCGCGCCCTTTTCCTCGGCGTACTTTTCAAGATCCACCTGAACGCCGTGAGCTTCTTTTACGCCCGCGGTGATCGCCTTTGAACTTATGGTGGCTCCCGTGACGGCATCGATACCGTCGCCTACCGATTCGGCGCCGGTCTTGCCTTTGAACTGGGAAAGGAACGTCTCGCTGTTGGTCTTGGTGCCGACGCCGGGAGTCTCGGACATGGTGATCACGCTGACTCCGGAGGTCTTGCCCGCGGCGTCGATGCCGACCATCATCTCGATCTCTCCGCCGAATCCGGTGGGCGCGACCTTGACGGCGTATCCGATCATGTCTTTCTTCTCTTTATCGCCGTAAACGACGTAAACGTCGTGTTCGCCGTCAGCGTCGTACGGATCGCAGTCCGCGGCGTCCGGGAACACCTCAAACACCGCTTTCTTCCGGGACTCCAGCTTGCGCTCTTCGATCTTGTCTTTCGTCACGGCGTTCACGGTGGCGAGGAGCGCCGCTATCACCGCGCAGACAAGAGCCAGCGTTATCACAAGACGGACCATGTATCCTCCGGTGACTCCTCCGCCGCTTTTCTTTGGCTTTTTGACGACCTCCCCGGTTATTTCCTCATTCACCTCTCCCGTCGCTCCGTTTATCTCTTCGGGAGCGCGGTTTTCGTTTTCAGTAGCCATTTCCGACCCCTTCCTTACGTCAGCCTGCGGTCACGCCGCCTTCTCAGTCTTTTCTTTCTTCTTTTTCTCCCGCTCGCGCCGCTTCAACGTGGAAGCGCCGAACCAACGCGGTTTGAATGCGCTGTCGAGATACCAAACGAGAAGATTCATGATGAGTATCGCGAAGGACGTGCCCTCGGGATAACCGCCGAAGTACCTGATGAGTACCGTCAAAGCGCCGCATCCGATACCGTATACGATCCTTCCCATCGGCGAGATGGGAGACGTGGTGTAGTCCGTCGCCATGAAGAACGCGCCGAGCATAAGGCCCCCCGCCGTCAGCTCATAGAGCATAAAGGTCACGGCGTCGCCGGTCTTCGGGAACGCGTACGTCAGCACCGCCACCGTGCCGATGTACGCCACGGGGATGTGCCAGGTTATGATGCGGCGGACGATGAGGTAGATGCCTCCCAGCAACAGCAGGAGGGTCGAGACCTCGCCGATGCAGCCGCCTATCTTTCCGGTGAACATATCAAACAGGCTCGCGTCCGGGACGTTGCCGGATTTGAGCGCGGCGAGAGGGGTCGCCGACGCCACGGCGTCATAGCCGCCCGCCACGTTTCCGAAAAACGGATACCGGGCTCCCGCCGCGGTGAACTTCGTCATCTGACCCGCCCAGGACAGCATAACGAAAACGCGCGCCGCCATTGCGGGGTTGACGATGTTCTTGCCGATGCCTCCGAAAACCTGCTTTACGATAACGATGGCGAAGAACGACGCCACCGCCGGGATCCACAGAGGCGCGGACACAGGCATATTGAGCGCGATGAAAAGTCCCGTCAGAGCCGCCGACATATCGGACACGGTGATCCTGCGGCGGAGCGCCAGCTGAGCGAGCGCCTCAAACGCCACGCAGGCGACGACCGAAACAAGGGTCAGCGTCAGCGCGCGCAGTCCGAATGTGATGACGCCCCACACCAGCGCGGGGATCAGGGCGATGATGACTTCCGTCATCACGCTCCTCGTGGAATCGTGATTTCTCAGATGAGGCGAAGGCGATACGGTGAGCAGATCCGGGTACGACGCGCTGTCCGTTTTTACCTCCCCTGCCCCCGCTTCCGCTTCGGCATCGGGGGAGACGACCTTCATCTCTTCGGTTTCTTTATCGTTCATTGTTGACTATCCGCCTTTCTGTCGTTTTCGGAGACCGGATCATGATCCGCTCTGCTTCAGCGCGGCAAGTCTTCTCTCTTCCGCTTTTATGTTGTTCTTGGCGCTTCTGATGTACTGCACTATCTCTATCTTGGCGGGGCAGTTATATGAGCAGGTCCCGCACTCGACGCAGCTCATGGCGCCGAATTTCTTCGCCATTTCCATGTTCCCGATCCTCGAGTACTGCGCGATGTACGCCGGCATGAGGTGCATGGGGCAGTTTTTGACGCATCTGCCGCACCTGATGCACTCGGGGTCCTTCACCGGCTTCGACTCGAACGCCTCGGACAGAAGCAGGATCGCCGAGGTGCCTTTTTTGACCGGGGTGTTCAGCGACCACTCCGACTTGCCCATCATGGGTCCGCCGAAGATGATCTTTCTCGGCTCTTTAACGAGCCCGCCGCACTTCTCCACGATCTCGGAAACGCGCATCCCGAGAGGGACGATATAGTTGCCCGGTTTTTTGACGCAGTCGCCCGATACGGTCACGATCCTCTTCATCAGCGGCAGTCCGGAGGTGAAAGCGTCGTAGATCGCCGAGCACGTCCCGGCGTTGAATATGACACATCCGGCGTCCATGGGGAGCATCCCCATCGGCAGTTCGGTCTTCAGCAGGGCGTAGATGAGCTGACGCTCGTCGCCCTGGGGATATTTCGTCTTCATGAGGCATACGCGGATCATATCCCCGCCGCCCACGGTGTCCCGCAGGACCCCGGCGGCGTCGCGCTTGTTGTCCTCCACGGCGATGAACGCCCTTTTCACTCCGAGGGCGATCATGATGATCTTCAGTCCGCCGACGACGTGCTCCGGCTCCTCGAGCAGAAGCCTGTGGTCGGAGGTGATGAACGGCTCGCACTCCGCGCAGTTGACGATGACGGTATCCGCCTTGCCGAGCGCCGACCTGATCTTGGCGTACGACGGGAAGGCGGCGCCGCCCATCCCGGTGATGCCCGCACTGCGGATCACGTCGATGATCTCGTCCGGAGTGGCGGAGGTAATATCTCCTTCAAAGGGGGCGAGCCCGTCGAACTGCTCGTCCGTCCCGTCGTTTTCAATAACGACGCAGGTCTCCTTCATGCCCGACGCGCCGAGGATCTGTTCGATCCCGGCGACCCTGCCCGACACGGACGCGTGTACGGGACAGCCGAGCTTGTCCGGCGCAACGTCGCCGATGACCTGACCCGCAAGCACCCGGTCGCCCTCCGCAACGGTCGGCGTGCACGGAGCGCCGATGTGCTGGCTCATGGAGATCATGACGCGCTCCGGCGCGCCGATCTTCTCCGTAGGGAAATCCTTTGTCAGCTTATATTCGTTTATGTGAGTTCCGCCCTTGAACGTAAACAATACTTATCACTCCCAGCTTTGTGTCGTTACATGCCGGCGACCGCCGACAACTCAACAGAGCAATTATATAATAATTTGTTAAAAAAATCAATAGAAAAATGTCGGAAAAGGAAGTCAGATATCCGACGGGTCAAGTCCCGGGAACAATCGCAGGAACGGGATGTTGTCCCCAGTCAGGGGCACGGTAAACTCCTTCCCGCACAGGTAGTCAAGGGGTCCCTCCTTCTCGCAGAACACCGTCCTGTACGAACATAGCGCCTGATGGGAAAACCCCGCCTTGCGGTCCTCCCTGTTCACGCCGTACTTTCCGTCGCCCACGAGAGGGTGCCCGAGATATGCGAGATGGGCGCGGATCTGGTGGGTCCGTCCGGTGAACAGCTCCGCTTCCAGCAGCGACACGTTCTTCTCCCGGTTCACCGCCACCACACGGTATCCCGTGACGATCTCCCGTGCCTCCGGATCGTTTTTCGGCTTTGTCTCCGTTATTCTCACCGTTCGGGACGCGCTGTCCTTGGCGAGCCAGCCGGAGAGGGTCGCCTCCCGTTTTTCGGGGACTCCGTGGACGGCGCAGAGATACAGTTTCCTGATTTTTCTCTCCCTGATCGCCGCGTTGACGGCGCGGAGAGCGCGTGCGTTCTTCGCCGCGATGACGATGCCGCCCGTGTTGCGGTCGATCCTGTTGCAGAACGCCGGCGCGAAGGAGTTCTCAGCAGCCGGATCGTACTCGCCGCGTTTGACGAGATACGACTTGACGGCGAAGATCAGCGTCTCGCGCTCCGCCTCCTCCGACGGGACGCGGTCCCCGCCGTCGCCGGTATGTACGAGCACGCCGGGACGCTTATTCACGAGCAGGACGTTTTCGTCCTCGTAGACCACGTCAAGCTTCACGGCGGCGCGGGAGTATTCCGCTCCGGAGGTGTCGCCGGAGAAAAATTCGTCGGGGATATACATCTCCACCACGTCGCCCGCGGCGAGCTTTTGCTTTTCCTCGGCGCGCCTGCCGTTCACCTTTATCCGCTTTTTGCGTATATACTTATACATGAGCGACGCCGGCAGCCCCTCCGTCGCCTTGGCGACGAACTTGTCCAGCCGTTGATCAGCGTCGTTTCCGTTCACGGTAAATTTTCTCATTTCCGTCCCCCTTTTTCAGGGCATCGGGACGCGTTTTCGCATCCCTTAAACGATTATACTTCAAATCGGTGAAAAACACAATAGCGGCGGTAGAAAAAAGACGGCTTCAAGGTCGAAAAATACACAATTTCGCTGTTGATTTTTAATATGCCGTATGATACAATATATTGGATAACGGTGCGGCTCGCAGAGGGGAGGGACTTTTAATGGGCACGGTATTCAATATTCAGAAGTTCTGCCTTCACGACGGCGACGGCATAAGGACCAACGTGTTTCTCAAGGGATGTACTCTGAGATGCGTCTGGTGCCACAATCCGGAGGGGCTCGAAACATCCCCCTCCCTCTCGCTGAATGAGTCCAGATGCACCGGCTGCGGCAGGTGCCTTCCCGGGTGCCCCGCAAGGGAGATGAAGAACGGGAAGGTCACGGTGGACCGGTCGAAATGCACCCTGTGCGGGAAATGCGTAAAAGCGTGTCTTTCCGGCGCGTGCGAGATCATCGGGACGGAGAAGGACGCCCGTGACGTGATGCGCGAGGTGCTGAAGGACAAGATATTCTTCGACAACTCAGGCGGCGGTCTTACGGTGTCCGGCGGCGAGCCGTCATACCAGCCGGAATTCACTCTGGAGTTGCTGCGGATCGCAAAGGACGCGGAGATCGGCGTCGCCGTCGAGACCTGCGGCACGGGAAGCCGCGACTTCTACCGGAAAGCGGCGGATATCGGGACCACGTTCCTGTACGACTTGAAATGCATGGATCCCGCAAGGCACAAAATGTTCACCGGAGCGGATAACGGAAAGATTCTCGACAACCTTGAGTATCTGTTCTCGAGAGGCGCGGACGTGATCGTCCGGATCCCCCTGATCCCGGGACTCAACGACACCGACGCGGATATCGACGCGCTGTGCGCATTTCTCTCGGAACATGAAGGACGGTACAGATACGCGGAGATCATGCCCTACCATAAGCTCGGCGTGGGCAAGGCGAGGAAGATCGGGGCGACTCCGGCTCACGAAGCAGAGAACGCCACGCAGGAAGAGATCGACCGGTGGGTCGCCCGTTTCAGGCAAAACGGGATCGACGTCCGGGTATCGAAATAAAAAAACACTGGGAGGTATCACGATGGAACTGAAAGATTACAGCTTTGACCCCATGACTTTCGCCTTCTTCGAGAACGAAGACGCGGAGCTTGCGGAGAGAGTGGGATACGCGCTGAGGGAAGGCGCTAAATATTTTAATATCACGTTCGGGAAGAACATCCTCGCAACGGTATCGACCTGGCCGGAGGATGAAGGAGCCACCTTCCATTTCTCGGGCGGGCTGGGCTATGACCGGCAGGACGACAAGGCAAGTCTCGAAAAGCACCCTGAAATGAGGGAGCAGATCCTGAAATACCGGGAGAAATACGATCCCTATATGAGGGCGTCGCACTGTCTTTTCCGCTCGAAGGAATAT
>CACXCL010000097.1 GCA_902766115.1 uncultured Ruminococcus sp. | reverse complement strand
CCGCCGCCGCGGATATGCTCCGGGACGAAAAGCGGCGGGCGCCGAGGGCGCTGAAGCTGATCGCCATCGCCGCCGCGGCGGTGACTGCGGCGGCGCTGCTCCTGGTCGCCGGACTTAATATCGGCAGGCCGAGGACCCCGGTGGTCCACCCGGAAGCCACGGCGGAAACGGAAACGGAAGACCGCCGGCGGGACCCGGTGATAAAGCCGGGTGGCTCCCGCCCCGACGCGGCGGAGTCCGCGGATACGGAAGACGGTTCAGGGGCGACGGAGCCCGAAACGGACCCGCCCGTGACGGAACCCCCGGCGACGGAGCCGACGGAGCCCGGATACACCGAGCCCGCGCCCGTGACGGAGCCGGAGCCCCGTGAGACGGACCCGCGAAAGCCCACGACTCAGCCTGGATCCTCGGAGGAGTCCTCACAAACACCCCATGCCGCGCCGAAATCAGTAGACGAACCGACGCCGGAAGACCCGCCTGTTGAATCGCCCGGCGTAACTGAAAACGAGTTTGCCATCATGCTGTACCGTGCGTTCGGTTCGCCAAATGTCGGAAATCCCAATTATCAAGAGGGGGAAGCAGCCGAGAAATGGTTATCTCAAACCTTTTTCCCGGAAAACCCCTATTCCATTACAAATACACAGGGCGAACCTACGGGCGCAGACCCTATACCCGCTCCGGGCATAACGCGGGGAGTTCTTGCCATCGACATATATATAATGGCGCAAAACGTCAGCGTATCCCTTCCAACGGTAAGAGACTGGCCCGGATTTGACGACATCGCCGACTGGGAGTGGTATTCAAATGCGATATACACCGTATATCGCGCCGGCATCATTGATCCGACCTCCGAACATCATTTCGGCGTCAGTGAAAAAGTCAGCGCGGCTGAAGCGAAGGCCGCTGCGGAGAAATTTGCCGCCATCGTCCGGGAAAACGGGACCGTCGGGGTAACTGTCTCCGAACTTTGCGTGATGATACACCGCGCTTTAGGAACGCCGGATATCAATTGGTCGGATTTTACAAACGTTTCAGGTTTTACTGATCTCATAAATGAGGTCGATATAGATGACGAGACCAACCTTTCCTCGCTTTGGTGCTATCTCGTATTCGCTGCTCCCCCGGACGCCGATATACCGACGGCGGAAGCGTTCAACGCGTGGAAAGAGACGCGTCTTAAGATGTCAGATCTTGCGGTATTCCTCAATGATTCCTTTGAATCGCTGGGGATCGAACCACCGGTGGAAAAAGATTGGCGCGAATTCGACGACGTCACAAATGGGGACACGTACTTCACAGCCGTAATGAATATGTACCGCGCAGGGATAATATACCCACGCAGCGGCGCTCATTTCGGAGTCCTCAATCCCGCGACACGAATAGATATAGAAGCCGCCGCGTCAGGGTTTGCCGCCATCGTCCGAGTAAGCAGAGTCGAGCTCCCGGGCGAGTGATCGGATAAAGCATTTATGAAAACATGAAAAGGAGAAACCAAAAATGAAAAAAATACTTTCTGTAATTCTGTGCCTTGTCATGCTTATTCCTTGTTTTGTGTTCGTCGCGAACGCGACAGATAATCCATACTGGTTCTACGACGTACCGGCCAATTCATGGCTCAGTCCTTACGTCGGAAGCGGGCCTATTTGGGGATGGGATACGAATTTCATGGATACCCACTACTTCTATCCGGATCGTGTAGTGACCCGCGGGGAAATGCTCGTCTGGTTCTACGAGGGAGCAAAAAACTACAAGAAAGCGTTCCCGAAGTATGAATACGTAGACACGTCGGCGCAAACGGGATGTCCGTTCTCTGACGTCGATATCAACACGCCTCTCGGTCAGGCGGTCACGTGGGCGTATAAAGCGGGGATCATAAAAGGGGTGACTAAGGATCTTTTCCGCCCCGACGATCCCGTCACCAGAGAAATGGCGTGCGTGATCTATCACAGATATACCGCATATCTGCAAATAGAACTCACGGAAAAACGTGATTTTAATCCTTCAGATCTCAAAAAAGTTTCCTCCTGGGCGAAGGAGGGCGTGAAGTTCTGCATATCAGCCGGAGTGGTCAGGGGATTCCCCGACGGAACAACGAAACCGGGACAGCTCCTTACAAGAGCACAGCTCGCGGTGATGGAGTACCGCCACAATTTTTACGTTAACGGAATAATCCATGGTTTCAGCAGTCCGATAACGAAACTGTCCTCACACACCGGGAGGAATACTCGTTTACAGAAAAACAATGTGAAAGGTCTATGATACGTAGGATAAACCTAAATGTCAGAACAATGTAGAGTTAAATCGAACTATGACATATTTGATATTGTTCATTCCCCCGTTAAGGAAATATCTGAACCTTGGTAAAACCAAATAACGTTCTATCTGCCGTTTTTTGGTTGTCCAAATTAACTCACATTAATCAATTTGCGCGAGACATTTGAAGCTCGCTCAAGTAAAAAAGGAGCCAATTCAAAATGAAAAGAACAATCATACTGATTTCGGTCCTGCTCGCGGCGGTTATGATTCTGCCGGTCGCCGCCTCTGCATACGATCCTGAAGACCTTCCGGTCGCCGGGGTGGACGTGGCGTCCGACGAGGTCATTTTCGCGCTGGACTACACGAATCCCGACGTCGCCGCCATGGAGCTGTTCCCGATCTACGCGGAAAATTATGAAGAGCTGAACGAAAATCATACCTACGGCAGAGCAAAAGCCGGACCGGTTTCCGAGTTTGCCGAGCTCATCGGCATCCCGTTCCCCGTGACCTTTGCCGATATGCTTGACACGTCCATTCCTTCCACAGCCACGCCGGAAGGAAAGTACATACCAAGCGCGACAGACAATACCACATTCTGCATCAGGATAAAGGATATTTCGGTCCATGAAACGATAAAAATACTTGAAGCGAATCCATATATCAAATACGCGCAATACAACTATATTTACCAACCCGAAGAAGGAACGACGGGAAACAACTCCCTGCCCTTCACCGACGTTATGACCGGCAAGTGGTACACAGAACCCGTGACCCGTCTGTACGAGATGGGGATCGTCAAGGGCGTATCAAAGGACAAATTCGCGCCAAGTCAGGTCACCACCCGAGCGATGATGACGGAGATCCTTTACCGCGTCGACAAAAAATTCGGTCGCGCGTCTGCGGACGCCGCGAAACCCGAAGGGTATAAACCTTTCACCGACGTTGAAGGAAAATGGTATTACGGAGCCGCCGACTGGGCGAACCTCACCGGCGTGGTCAGAGGCTATCCCGACGGATCGTTCCGGGGAGACCGCCCCATCACCCGCGCGGAGGCGGCGACGATTCTATACCGTTATCTCAAATTCACCGGTCTTGCTGTCAAGCCCGCCGAGGACGACGGCAAAATGCGTTTCACCGACTCGGACGAGATCCCGTCCTGGGCGACGGAAGCTGTGAAATACCTTTCAAAAAGGGAAATGATGGTGGGGGTGTCGGACAACGTCTTTGATCCCAACGGGCAGATGACCCGCGCCATGGTCGCCACCGTCGCGTACAGAGTAGTCAAAGAATTTGAGAAGCAGGAGGCGGAGCCGGTCGTGACAAAGCCGGTGCCCGTCGAATCGCTCTTTAATTTAAACGGAGAGAAATACGGGAGACTTATTGCTTCTTCAGAATCTGCAGAAGATGCGATACGGGTCTGTACGAGACATTTTACTGATATGAGGTATGAGGGCTATCACAATATAGTCACCGACTGCAGTGTTATTTATGAATCCGATATTCTTTACGGTCTCAATGTGAAATGGGAAGTCGGAAAAGGGAAATATGAGGAGAATGTAATTTCAATTAAGAAAAACATTGCAGATATATCCGTCAACAATGTTGTATACGGAGATAAAGATTCTTTTCGCATCTTAACGGATTCAAAAGAACAGATAGAGAAAGTGCTGCTGTATTTGTT
>CACXCL010000096.1 GCA_902766115.1 uncultured Ruminococcus sp. | reverse complement strand
GAAAAGGATTATAAACCGAAATTCAGCAAATAAAACGACGACCGCCGGACGGTGAACCCGCCCGGCGGTATTCTTTTTCGCTATGCCGCGCCGCGTGGCGCGGGTCTTTTATCCCTGATCTCTGAGATAATAGTTGTTGATTATCTCGTTGTCGAAGGTGTAGATTATATCGGCGTTGTGGATCTCGTGACCTTCGGTGTCGATTTTTTCGCCTGTTTTTTCGGCGCGTTCTTCAAAATCGTGGAGTCTCTCGGCGGAAAGTCTCTCGAAATCTTCCTTCGCTATGTGGAAACGCTTTACGAAATTAACAGTATACATTTCCGTCGGCTCAACGTCGTTTTCGATGTCGGGTTTCACCGTTTCATTGTACCAGTCGTCCACTTCCTGACGGTCGACAAGATCATACAGGAACGTCGGACAAATGTAGTAAATACTCCTGTATTTCGGGCAGTAAGTCGGGAAATTGACCGATTCGTAATACATCCTGGACATCGCTTCCTCGGGACTGTAGAGGTCTACCGTCTCAGGATCGAACACGGGGATCTCATCGGGGATCACGCGGTTAGCCGTGACCCATTCGTCCTCTTCGGGAGTCGCGGGTTTTTCAGAGATAGAGCTTGCGGATACGCTTATAGCGACTGCTGCCAGCAAAACGAAGCAAAGCGCAATGATTATTCTCTTTTTCATGATTGTAGTTCCTTTCTGTTTTTTGTGATATAGTTTGTTTTAAATGCGGGATTAATAACTAGTCCAGAAAAAATCCTGCATTTTTTGATCGTCCGCTTGAAGAATGACGTCCGGAGAAGATTCGCCGTTCAGGAAGTTTTCGAGATCTGTACCCCTCAATCTCCTTCCGTTCGTTCCCACATAAAAGACCTCTGCGCGTTCCGCCTCGGTTTCGGTGGAATCAAGGGTTACTATGACAGTACAAAAAGTCTTTCCGGCTCTTCCCACTACCGAGAAGAGTGAATCGCCTTCGTTCAGCGGATAAGGATCAAATCCTGCCTGCCATCTGAGCGTGTAATCGGGTTCATGCGGCATTACCTCGATATCCGTCCACCCTTTTTCTTTCAGTTCGTCAACGGCGTCCTGAATGACCGCCGCAGCAGCTCCCGGAACTTTGTCCGACGGCCAGTCGATAAGGTCTGTTTCCGATTTTATGGTGTAAACGTATGACGTTCCGGCGGGAGGTGGTGTGCTGTTTTTGCAAGTATCACCGAAATCCTCGTACGTTACGGTTATTCCGTTTTCGTTGAATTCCAGACTGCCTGCGAGATTTTCGTCCCGCGTATGTCCTTCCGGAACGTATTTATTGCCGAACAGAATCTTTCCGTCGACTTCGGCCGCCCATACCTGGATGAAGTATTCTTCGGGGGCGGGATTCGCCTGGAATATGATGGAGTCGGAATTGATCTCAAGTATCCTCAAAGTCATTTCCTTTGACTCGTCGGTATACCACGCGCCAACGTAATCCTGAGACGGCATTGTCTGTTCTTCCGGCGTTGTAGGGTCGGTTTCGGCGGGCTCCGCCGTCGCCGGTTCAGTCGCAGGGGCTTCCGTCGTCACGGGAGTGACGGCTTCTGTTTCTTTCGTTGTCTCCGGGGCGGTTTCCGTCTTTCCCGGGGTGCTCTTTCCGCATGACGGGAGAAGAGACAGGCAAAGCGTTACGATAAATAAGGTGAAAACGATTTTTTTGATGTTTTTCATTCTGATACGCCTCCTTTTTTCACTCAAATTTACCGATACTATAATTATAGCACTTTTTTGCAGAAACGACCGTTTTTTTTGCAATATATTGCACAAAAATGACCCATTGTTTTTGTATAATATGACGAAAAAGAAAATCCCCCGGGTCGGGGGATCTTTGAGGGTCGGATCTATCAGCCGGAGATCTGCTCCATCATGGCGTAGGTTGTGCGGAAGTCGTTCTTCTTTTCCTCGATGAGAAGTTTCATCTGCTCGATCTCTTCCTTGCTGTATTTGTCGAGCATACCGTCCTTCAGGGTGCCCTTATACATCCTGTCGAGGACCTGGGAGTACGCGATGGGAACGGTGACGATCTTCCCCGCCTTCTCGCAGATGACAAGGTCGCTGTTTCCGGCGAGAAGCTCGTCGACGGCGCGGACGCCCATCCTGGAGGCGAGAAGTCTGTCGCCGAGGGTGGGAGAGCCGCCGCGGACCGTGTGCGCAAGGCGGCAGAATTTTGTCTCGACCCACAGACGGTCGTTATTCTCTTTTTCGGCGAGATCCTTGGTATAATCGTTGATCTTCTTCGCCAGCTCCTCGGAATGGCCGCTGACGCCCTCGGAGACGATGACGATGAAGTTCCGCTTTCCGCCGCGGCGGAGACGGACGATGCGCTCGATGCAGCCCTGCTCGTCGAAATCCACCTCGGGGATCACCGCGGCGACGGCGCCGCAGGCGATGGCGGTGTTCAGGGCGATGTCGCCGGCGCCGCGTCCCATGACCTCCACCACGTTGCAGCGGGCGTGGGACTCGCAGGTGTCGCGGAGACGGTCCACGTTCTCCACAACGGTCTGCATGGCGGTATTGAAGCCGATGGTGTTGTCGGTGGCGGTGATGTCGTTGTCGATGGTGCCGGGGATGCCGATGGTGGGGATGCCGCGGGCGGACAGATCCGTCGCACCGCGGAAGGTGCCGTCGCCGCCGATGGCGACGACGCCGTCGATCTCACGGCGGCGCAGGGTATCGATGGCCTTCCTCATGCCCTCCTCTTCCTTGAATTCAAGGCATCTGTCGGAGTAGAGGAACGTGCCGCCGAGGGTTATCTTGTTCGATACCTCGGTGGTGGTGAG
>CACXCL010000095.1 GCA_902766115.1 uncultured Ruminococcus sp. | reverse complement strand
GATGCCGTCCTGGTTATTTGCGTCGTCCCATACCTTTCTGACGGGTACGGAAGTCTTGCCCGGCGTGTAGCTGTTGGTCAGGGTGGTTATCGTTCCTACCTTGTTCGAGGAAGTGAGCGTGTAGCCTTCCGGAAGCGTGTCTTCCGTCCAGGTGTACTCGATCTCCACTCCCTGATCGTACTTCGGCAGATTGTTCACCGTTGCCGTCCAGCCGTTCGCCTCGTTCAGCGTCACGACCGTGCCGTTGCTCAGGGTGACCTTCAGCTCGGTCGGCCGCTTGCCGTCCTGGTTGTCGGCGTCGTTCCAGACCTTGATGACGGTAGCTTCGGTCTTCTCGGTATTGGTGACGTTGTAGCCGTTGACGGTGGTAATATAGCCGTTTACCGGTTCCTCGGTGATCGAATAAACGATCTCCGAGCCGTCCGGATTGTACTTGTTGAGGTTGGAGAACGTCCACTTCCAGCCGTTCAGCGCGGTGGCGGTGCGGGTGAGCCCCGTATCGACGCCGTCGGCGAACAGATGTATGAGTATCGTCTCGGGACGCGTTCCGTCGGCGTTGTCGCCGTCGTCCCACGTCTTTTCGCCCTCCACGTTCACAACGCGGGTGTTGACAATCTCGAATCCGTCGACCACGGTCACGTATCCGGGAACCGCGTTCTCGGTGACGGTGTACACGACCTTTTCGGTCCTGCTTCCCGTCCTGTACTCGGGCAGGTCGTGGAACGTGTATCCCCAGTAGCCGTTCGCGCCCTCGCTGACGGAGACGGTCTCCTTCAGGACGCCGTCCGCGAACAGGTTGATCACGATGCTGCCGGGCCGCGTGTTGTCGTAGTTGTCGGCGTCGACCCACTCCTTCTCCACCGTGATGTCGATCAGGTCGGGGATGTAGGTGTTGATGACGTCGTAACCGTCGATCACGGTCTCGTATCCGTAGACCGTTTCTTCCTCGATGGTGTATTCGATCTGCCGTCCGGTGTAATCGAACTTCGGCAGATCCTCAAAGCTCCACTGCCATCCGTCCGCTTTGGTCACGGTGACGCTGTCCACCTGAGTGCTGCCGTCCATCAGATAGATGGTGATGGACTGAGGACGAAGGTCCTCGGTATCGCCGACCCAGGTCTTCGTACCGTCTACCCTCGTTCTGGCGGGAACGTTGGTAAAGGTGACGGTGGCGTCCTCGTTCTCCTCCACCGTTTCTCTGCCGGTGGAAAGGGCCAGATAGGGCACTGTGTTGGAGCCGTCGGGGGACAGGACGGTCCCCACCCCGGTGTTTGTCACGGTGTAGCGGGCGATAAAGTCGCTGCTCTCCTCGGTGACCTTGTATCCCGCGCCGACGGGCAGACCGGAGAATTCCGCGGTCTCGCCGTTCGACAGGGTAAAGGAAACATACGCGTTGCCGTTCGTGAGCGCCGTGAACGACAGCTCCTCGCCGGCGACGGTATAACCGTATTCCGTGCCGGGGGTCAGGCCGTCCAGCGTGACGTTGAACGTGAACTCTGTCACGTCGTCCGCCGCGGCGCCCTCAAGCACCTTGGTGACCTTGAATCCGCCCACCGGAGGATTGAACTTGGTATTGGTAACGGTCGCCGCGACGGGAGTCTCTGCCGGCCGGCCGGTCTGACCGTCGTAGGTGACGCTGAAGCCCTCAATTAAGGTCTCTTCCACCTTGTACCACAGCTCCAGCGGATCGCCGCCCTCGGTGACAGTCGGCAGGCCCTCCGCCGTGAAGGTCTCGTCCTTGCCTATCATCAGGGTGCCTACGCCGTCGGTGAACAGGACCTCTCCGTAGAGACCGTCGATGTCGGTCGCGACCTCGGTGAGCTCGCTGTCGGTGTAAAGCGTTACGGTAACGGGGAATTTACGGGCGAGATCCTCGGGAGTGAGGGTCACGCCTTCCTCGGCGGTGAGCACCTTGGTCACCGTCAGTCCCACCGTCGGAGGCGGCGGCGGAACGTCCTTGTTGTTGATCACCGTGACCGTTGCCACGGCTCCCGCCTCGTCAAGAGTTCCGGTGCCGTTTTGGATAGTGGATTCGTGGCCCTGCGGATCGGGCTCCGTGACGGTGTAGGACACGCCCACGGGGAGACCCGCCAGAGTGACGGACTCGCCGCCCTTCAGGAGGACGTCGGCCTCGCCGTTTTCAAGTACCACGTCGCCGTACAGACCGGTAAGAGCCTGATCGATCGCGATGTGGATCGTGAACCGGGCTTCCCTATCGCCCGCGCCGGTGACCGTCTTCTCAACCGTAAAGCCCACGGTCTCCGGGACGGTCTTGGTGTTGGTGATCCTGACGCCGTACTTGCCGCCGCCGAGATCTACCAGTCTGTCGGCGGGCTCGGAGGTAAGTCCTCCGCCTGCCGTATAATGAATGGTTACGGGGTTATCGATGGTGCAGTCGGAATCGAATCCGGTCATGGCGCTCTCCCAGAGGTAATACGTCCCGTCGATATCGTAAACGTCGAACGTATAGCTCCAGGTGCCGTCGGGATTCTTGACCCACTTGTCGGCTTCGCTGGTGTAACTCACGTCTCCGAGACCTTCACCGGATCCGTCTCCCGCGCGCAGCCCTCTCGTCGCGAGCATGGAGAACATCGAGAACATCTGATCCCAGACGGAATTGCCGAAGGAAGGAACAGAGGGAGCCGCCTTGTAGGTAAAGTTACCGCCGTTTTCGATGAACTTCGCGTAATTCTGGCTGTTCTCGCCGTTGTTTCCCTGCCAGCTCGTCGGATGAGGCAGAGCGTTGCAGTTCTCGAACATCAGGAAAACAGACGGAGTGCTCGTACTTGCGTTGTTCGGCGCAAAGACAGTGTTCCCGCCGTCACCGTCGATCCATTCGGCGCTTGCGTAAACGGTGCTGAGGGCGTTGCAGTCATAGAACATGCGAGTGACATAAGCCGTCAGATCTACCGTGGGAGTCAGGAATCCGGACAAGTCTACCGACGTCAGCTTTTTGCAACCTCTGAACATATCGCTTGCGAAGATCCCGTACTCGCAGTCGGGACCTCCGAGGATAAATCCTTCAAAGTCACATGTTGTCAGATTTGCACAACCGGCGAACATGGAGTCAAGCTGGGTCGTGTCAGGCGCATAAGAGCCTGAGAAATCAACGCTTTCAAGAGAGCTGCAGGAATTGAACATGCTGGAGAAGCCCGCGGACATGCCATTATACTCGTTGACGAGGCCGGAGAGGTCTCTCCCCGACAGATCAAACGACTCAAGACTCGTACAGCTCATGAACATGCTGTCGAACGTTGCAACGTTTGACAGAGTGTTGGCGCCCGAGGGCATCCGTGCCATCTTCAGCGAGGTGCAGTTCTGGAACATCAGGCTCATGCAAGCCATTCCGCTCATGTCGCAATGGCTCATATTGATGGTTTCAAGCGAAGTACAGGACATGAACCCCTGGCTGATAGTAACGACCTTTTCCATGTGAGTCGGAAGCGTGACGTTTTTCAGCGATCCGAGACCCTGACAAATCGCGAGCATCGACCTCAGATTCGACATATCGTCGGGGAAGACGATGGTTTCAAGCTGGGAACACCCGGTAAACATGGACCCTACCGAGGACACGCTCGACGCGTCGCCGCCGCCCATGTCGATAGTCTTGACACGCTGCAATCCCGCAAACATGTAATTCATATTCCTGACGCTTGACAGGTCGGAGGGCAGCGTGACGCTTCCCAGCCAGCTCTTGTTGTCGCCCATGAACATATAGCTCATATCGGTGACGCTGCCAAGATCGAGCATCGAGAGGTCGAACGAATACGGCGCGCCCGAAGTTCCGAAGTTGTTGTAGTGGAACATGTGGGACATATTCGTCACGTTCGACGTGTTCCAATGAGTGAGGTCCAACGCCTTCATTCCGGAGGCGTAGAACATATAACTCATGTCGGTGACATTTGAGGTGTCAAAGCTGACGTACCCGTTGATGGTGGTGGCGTAGCAGCTTCTGAACATGCCGGACATGTTCGTTACGTTGCCTGTATCGGACGGAACCACGATCGTGGAACAGTGGGAATTCTGGAACATCCCGGACATGTCGGTGGTCCTGGACGCCCTGAGCCCGCTCAGATCAACGGTCCCGATGGTAAGGATAAGGCTGCTGAACATATCTTTTGCGGTGGCAGGCAGATATACGGACGGAGCGTCGGACCACCAGACCGCCCTGTATCTCGATATGTACATCGTGCTGAGCAGGGCGTTTTCAATAAACTCGAGCTTTATGAAAATCCTGTGATTCGTCGTGCCGTCGTCGATCCTTCTCCACACGGTCAGGGCCTCGGCCTGTTCCTCGGTGAGATGGACCGGCCCGGTGGAGGCCATCCAGTCGGCGACGTCCGCCCAGGATTCCTCGATCGACTGATTCATCTGTTCTTCCGTGGGAACGTCGCGGTTGTCGTACTTCTTGAATTCGACAACGTCGACTCTGAATTTCGTTGTAGAGGTGCTGTGCGGATCCGGGCTCTTGGCGATGCTGAAGTGCTGCTGCATCAGTCCGTGGGAACTCGAAACAGAGCCGGACGCGTTGTATTTGACGCCGTTGACATACGTCTTCCACGCGTTGTAGTCGATGGTCGCCTCGGGGACGTTGGGATCCGGTTTGTTGCTGTCAAGGTGCAGGACGGGCGTGTACGGAGGCTCTTCGCCTTCTTCAAGACCTTCCCAGACCTTCACAATGGTGATATTTCCCTTGTCGGGTTCGTTGGGGATCGGGAAATACGTCATATCGCCGGCGTCGAGGTCCGTTCCATCGAACTTGTTCAGGAATTCCTCGATGAATTCGTCTCTCGTTTTGCCGTCAATGGTGATGTTTCCGTCTTCATCCACGACAACGACGCGGATGGTATCGTCAAGGACGTATCCGGCGGGCGCCTCCAGCTCCTGCAGGAGGTAATTCCCGGTCTTCAGATTCTCAAAAGAGATCAGTCCGTTGGCGCCGGTCACCTGCTCGGAGTAGTAGTTGTCGCCGGAAAGCTTGAACCTCGCTCCGCTGACGTTGTCGGCGGTGACTGCGTTGTATTTCCAGAGATCGAGCTTGTAGTAAGGGGTATTGACGATGACGTATTCGCCGTTTTCAAGCGGGAATACCGTCTCGCCCTCTTCGTTCACGTAGTATATCGAGATCTCGCCGGTGGCGTCGCAGTGGACCTTGTAGGTCACGTCGGAAAGGATGTATCCGAATCCGGGCGCGGTCTCGATCATATCGTAGGTGCCCATCTCAAGGTTCCTGATATGGACGATACCGGACGAATCGGAAGTGATATTGATATCGATATCGGTGCCGTAATCGGAGGTGCCGGAGATGTTGAACGCGACGTTCGGCACAAAGGTCGTGGCGCCGGGCTGGTCGACGAGCTTGCCGTATTTATAGAAGTCAAGATCGCCGTGGATGCGCTGGCGGTTGCCGAGGATCCAGGTGTGGTCAGCCGTCTCGTTCACCACGATGTCGCCGTACTGGTCGTAGAAGTAGTGGCCTTTGCCGTCGGGCTCGCCGATGTGGACCACGCCGTTCTGGTCTACGGTGACGGTCATAAGAGTGTGATCGACGAGATAATCGTCGACTCCCGACACCTCCTGGAGGTAATACTCACCCCTGGGGATGTCGCTGAAGGACACCTTTCCTTCCGAGTTGGTGGGGAGAGTCACGTCGATGACGTCCCCGTAGTGGGAGTCGCCCCAGAGACGGAAGCTGATGCCCGGGATCGGGACGATCTCGCCCGTGGTCTCGTAAACGTCAAGATCTATCTTCAACAGGTCGATATCGCCGATCTGACGGAAGCGGATCTGAGTATAATCCTGGTGGTTGAGGGAGCTGTCCGCGAACTCGGAATCCCTTCCGAATTTCACGGCGTTGTACAGAAAGATATTGTTCAGGGCGAGGGGATCGATCGCCTCGCTGTCAATGGCCTCCGGCGCCTTCATGAACACGGTCACGGTCAGCGCGTGGGAGGGATCCATGATGAACTGCGAGCCGGTCGTCATCTCTCTCAGGTCGATGGCGAACGCCCTGGCGTTCTGAAGAGCCGGGTCGTTCGGACCCGTCGCCTTCTTCCACACTTCCTCCGGGAAATCGTAGTCGTCCGTGACTCCGAGATCGCGGATGCTGAGATTTTCCACCTCGGAATAGTACAGCTCGGGATTTATTCCGTTGGCCTTGAGGACCGTGAAATCGAATCCCATGAGAGTTCCGCGCCAGTCGGAGGAACGTTCGTCCACCGTGACGAAGTTCTCAAGAGAGTCGAAAAGGATCATATTCTTCGCCCAGGAGGCGGCGTCGGTGGCGAAGTGGATCTTGTAGGAATAATCGCCTCCCGCCACGGTGGTGGTGGAATATGAGTAGTCGGAGTCGCCTTCCGCGGCGACCTTCTTGTAAAGACCCAGGTTGCCCGCGGTAAGGGCGTTGATATAATGGGTCTGCTGGGTATAGATGAACCTGTCGGCGTCCGAATCGGGATCAAGATCCGTCAGCAGGAGCCGGTCGGTGATCTTGCCGGAGCCGCTCTCCGGACCGCCGTTGTCGGGATAACCGTCGCCGATATCCACGTTTCCGGTCTCGTACGCAACGGAATTGAGCACGTTGCGGCCGAATTCAGCCACGGAGTCCCAGGAATGGAACGTGGAATAGGTGAGCGTATAGTTTTTGGAGGTGGGCTCAAAGATACGGACGATCATCAGGGTGCGTCCCGTATCCATGTAGTTGGTCTGGTACTCCACCGAGTATTCGCTCGCGGCAAGTCTCTTGGAGCTTGTCACCACTGCGATGGAGGAGCCGTCTATCCTGCCCCCGATGGGAAGCAGGTCGTAGAACACGCCGCTCTGCTGCTCGACGTATACTCTGGTGCCGTTTTCCACGAGATAGCTCTCGTTCATCGAAACGGTCCAGGTCAGTCTCACGCGCGTGTTGACGGGGTCGTTTACCGAACGGACCGTCTTTGTGATCTCGCTGTGGCGGAGTATGCCGATGACGTAGTCGACACCGCTCTTTGAGCCGGTGCGTACGGGAGTCCCGCTGTTGTCCGCCGCCGCGTAGACGGCGCCGTCGGCGGTGTTCCTGACGGCGATCTCGTTCTGGAGATCGTCATATGCGCCGTTTACCGCTTCGTCAACTATATCGGAACGGAGGAGAGTGACATAAGGATACACGCCGAGGGTAGTGCGGTAGTGCTTATTGGTCGCGACCAGTCTGTAACCGGTGCAATCCTCCCCTCCGAAGGTTATGGTCTTGCCGGAGGCGGTGACGTCGTGGGAATTACCGCCGGAGGTTGCGGTAAAGGTGTTCCCGGGGATCGCGAGGGATCCCACCTTGACCCAGTCTTCGGTTCCGAACTGGGCGTAAACGTCGATTTTCTCTCCTTCTTCATACGTGACCGCCTTGGTCTTGAAGGACTGGGAAGTCTCGTCGAAATAGGCGTCCAGCATGGTATAGCCTATGACGATTTTGTCAAAACGGTACTCTCCGGCAGCAAGCTGTCTGCCGTACTCCCTTCCGAGAGCCTTCAGATTGAGCTTGTTGTCGGTCAGCTCCACCGTGGCGGGCACCTTTCCGTAGTTCGCGGGGTCGTTCTTGTCGGCTCCGGCGGGCACGGTCAGAGGATACGTCGTCGCAACGATGGAAGTATACCACGCAAGGTTCGTTATTTCGTCGGAGGTGCCCATGTGATAGGGGTCCAGATCGAACACACGGATATCTTCGCTGTCGTATACCTTTCTGTCCTGGAAGTCAAGGCCGTACTTGCCAAATGACAATCCGACGCTTCCGGGGACAAAGACGGGATGCTCGTAGGTCCAGCGTCTCTGCGCCTCCGCGTAGGTATGGGGATCCACCCCGTCCCTCGGAGTCACCTCCGTGTTGACGCGGTTCAGGAAGGTATAGGAAGTCTGGGGATCGTAGGTCTCCTTCAGATGCCTCGTCAGGACGTAGTCATAGCGCCCTCCGGGGTAGGAGGCCGTCTGGTTCGTCAGCACGCCCGCCGTGGGATCCGATATGGGCTTGTAGGCGCTCTGTCCCTGCATCTTGATGGCGACAAGCTCCCCGTCGGTCACCTCGAAGGTGTCGACCAGATTGAAGTCGTACCTCTGGGTGGCGTAGATGATGGACCTTACCTCCCAGATGAGGTAGTAATACTGACCGTTGTCGTCCGCGGGCTTCGTGCCCCAGCCGCTCTGCCAGGAGGCGTACTGCTTCTGGGGAGCGTATTTGTCGGTCTTTGTCACGTAGGCGTGGGTGTCGATATACACCGGCACCGCCTCGCTCACTTCGTCGTAGCTCTCGCCTTCGCGGTTGATGATCAGCGTCGCCTGGAAGTCCTCGCTTGCCCAGCGGTCCCCGGGGGTCTCCCCGTCGGGATCGTAGTCGTGATAGTCGTAGGTGCGCTTCGTGGTGCTGTAGCTGACCTCGAAATAGCCGTGCTGCGCCGCGGGGCAGGGCAGCCGGTTCTCGACGACGATCTCGTCGCCTTCGATCCTGTAGACGAAAACGTTGTCGTCCGTCAGGTTCGGGTCGTCCCACGCGGGAAGCGACATCTCGAACGTATCCGCGGGATCTCCGTTCTGGTCTCTCAGAATGGACAGCGGAATACGGATCTGGATCTGGCCGCTCTCGAAATACTCGAACTCGCCCGACACGGAATACGTCACGTTGTACGTGAAGGGATGGTCGGGGTTCGTGTTTTCGGGAGTCCAGACGAAGTCGCCGTTCTCCTGCTCGTCCGCGCCGCTTACCAGCGTCGCGTGTACTCCCTCGATCTGGATCGTAGATCCGTCGCCTGCTCCTCCTCCGGACGTCAACTGAGCAGCGGGATTCAGAGATCCCAGCGCCTCAGCGGGGACGCTGCCGAAGAGAAGAACCGCGCCGAGGAAAAGCGTCAATAACCTCTTGAACATCAATTCGCCTCCGTTCTTCCTTTTATATCAGAGTATTTATTTGACCTTTTAACACCTCTCGTCTTCCGCGTCAGGGCATAGTTGTCCTGTCGAAAAATGCGCAAAAAAGGCGATAAAGGGAGTTCATTATACCGTATACCGTATAACGATGCGCAAGTCAACACTTTTTAACAAATTTCTGTTCATTTTTACGTCAATAATAATTCAAACCCGCCCGGTCTCCGTCTCACGATCGTCTGTATCCCGTTTGTTTATTGGCGTTTTTTCGCCTGCCGCAGCCTTTTTTCCGCAGTAATATCGTTTTTCCCGAAAAAATGATTTTTGTAGCATCTCACAAATAATTCCCGTTTTTTCGCTTATTCAGGGGTCTTGCGTCTTGTTTTTGTTTACATTGTGTTCATATTTTCCCGCCGAAAGGCTCTTCGCGCTGTCAATAAGTGTTATTGGAACGTTTCTTTTCCCGGCGCGCCGGAAATTCCCGTTTCCCCCGCCGTGACGTCGGATATTCCGCGGCGAAGGTCGCGGTGCGCCCCCTCCTCCGGATCCTCTCACCACAAAATACTGTGTATTTTTATGCGCACGGACACTATATATATAAAATGAAGATTTCCGTCCGTTTTCCGGTCCGCCCGACTCCTCGCCGGAGCGTGTCACGGAAAACGCGAATCGAAGCCGGTCATCTTCGGCGGACGACCTCCGAGGGCGGAGCGTTCGATCTCACATGAGGGCGGAGCCCGAGGATTTCACCGCGCCGCCCGTCGCGATTTCACTGTTTCCCGCCCGCCGGCGGTGATTTTTTCTTGCTCGCGCGTGGGATAAACGCGCATAATATTGATTTCTCCCGCGAAAAGTGGTACAATACTCGCAAAAGAACCGACGCCGCCGGACAGCCCGGCGGCAAATCGGTTTTTCGAAAGAGGAGGCGGTGCGGTGTGCTCAAATATCTTCCCCTTGTCGCGGCGTTCCTCTGCGGCGCGCTGGCGGAAGCGGTGAACTATTTCATCACCCGCGCGGCGCTGGGCAAAAAATCCGGCGTGACGGCGATCTTCCCCGTGAGGACCCTGGTCGCGGCGCTTTTCCTCGCATCGCTGTACTACATAGGCAAGGGACGGGGACTGGACCTTGTTCCCTTCATGATCGCCGGCGTTCTCGGCGCAACGGCGGGACTTGCCGTCTTCACGTTTCTCCTGATGCGAAAAATAAAAACCGGCGGAAAAGGAGGCGGTTCGGATGGGTGAGAAAACGGAACCCATTGTAAAAATCTTCGGCGTGCTCGATATATCTCCGTACGTCATCACCATGTGGGCGATCATCGCCGCCGTGACGGTCCTGTCGCTCATCGTCCGGTCGCGCCTCAGGGAGCGCCCCGGCAGGCTCCAGAACATCATTGAGGCGGGGGTCGAGTACCTGGACAACTTTTTCTCCGGTCTGCTGGGGGAGAAAAACGGGCGGAAATATCTGTATTATCTCGGCCCGCTGTTCACCTTCATCCTGCTGTGCAACTACTCGGGTCTCATCCCCGGGGTGGGGATCTCGCCCTACTTCAGGGCGCCGACGTCGTCCCTGTCGGTGACGGTCGGGATCTCGGTCTGCACCTTCCTCTTTATCCAGATCTCCGCGATCCGCGCCGGAGCGAAGCACTATCTGCGCCACTTCCTGACGCCCATCGTGCCCCTGCTCCTGATGGACGAGCTGATAAAGCCCGCGTCCCTGTCCCTCCGTCTGTTCGGCAACATCTTCGGGGAAGAGACGGTGACGGAGAACCTCTACAGTTTGCTCCCGGTGGGAGCCCCCGTGATCATGATGGCGCTGTCCCTTCTGTTCTGCGCCATCCAGGCCATGGTCTATTCCATGCTCACCTCGTCGTATCTCAACGAATTTTTAGAAGAATAAGAAGAATAGGAGAATAAAACAATGCAAAACGCAATCTACGCTATCGCCGCGGCTCTCGCCATCGCCCTTTCCACGATCTTCCCGGCCCTGGGTCAGGGCAAGGCCGCGAAAACGGCTCTCGAATCCATCGCCCGTCAGCCCGACGCCGCCAAGGACATCAGGAGCACTCTCCTGCTCTCCCTGGCTCTCATGGAGGCTCTCACCATCTACGGTCTTCTGATCGCCTTTATGCTGGTGGGCAAGATCAGCTAAATGAACATCACCTTATCCGACGTCGTCTGGACTGTCATCTGCTTCATCCTCTTCATTCTCGTGATGAATTTTCTTCTTCTGAAGCCCGTCCTGAACAATATGGACAGGCGAAAGGAAAAGATCCGCCGCGCAAAGCTTTTGGCGGAGGAGCGCGAAGAGGAGGCGGAACGGCTGAAAGAGCAGAGACTCCTCGACGAAAAACGCGCCGCGGATCTCGCCCGTGAGGAAAGCGAAAAACGCCTCTCCGAAGAGGCTGAAAGGTCCGAAAAAGAGATTTCCGACCTCGCCTCGTCTCTCGCGGAACGGGAAGACGAAAAGATGAAGGAGATCTCCGCCCTCTCGAAGGAAGCGGACGAAAAACTCGCATCCGGAACGGACGGTCTGGCGGACGCGTTTGCCGAAAAACTGATTACCGGCGGTGACGAATGATGGAATACGTTTATGCTGCAGTCAATTTTCTGATCCTCGTCGCCGTTATCCTTCTTGTGGGGCTGAAGACCGTCAGGAAAAAGTTCTCCTCCCGCATCAAAGAGATCAACGACGCGCTGGACGAGGCGGAGGCGTCCGCCGGAGCGTCCGCCGGTGCGACCGGCGAGGACCTCCCGGCGCCGGAGGACGCCGCCCCGCAGGCGGCGGACGCCTCCGACGCCGCGCTGGATGCGCTCCGGGAGGAGACCGCGAAAAGAAAAGCCGACCTGACCCGGCAGAGCGAGGCGCGCGTCGCCGCCGCGAAGCGGGAGGCGCTCATACTCTCCCGGGAGAAGGAGGTAAAGGCGCTCTGCGACAGGCTCCGCGTGACTCTTGCAGAGGAACCGCGGGCGACCGAGCTCCGCAAAAACGAGGAGAAAATCGCCGACATGATCCTCCGTCGCGCGGCGCTCACCCCGGGCGACATGTGCTATCTCATGCACCACGACGTGCTCTACGTGACGCTGTCCTCGGCATTCCCCCTGCCTGAGGGGATCGTGGAAAAATTCCGCCGCAGGGCGGACGAGCTGCTCGGCGAGGTGGGCGGCAAGGCCAGCTTCTGGGTCAAGACGGACCCGGGTCTTGTGGGCGGCCTCCGTCTCAGGATAGGCGACACCGTGTACGACTACACAGTGGAGAACCGCCTGTACCACCTGGAGCGCGATCTTCTGAAGCGTCCCCTCGGCGACGATCCCGACGCGGACTCCGTTCTCCGCGACCTCACGGACGGCGTATCCGAGGCCGCGCCCCGGATCGACGAGTTCCAGCTGGGCCGCGTGCTCTCCGTGTCCGACGGCATCTGCCGCATGGACGGTCTCGCCGACATCATGTACGGCGAGGTGGTGGAGTTCGAGTGCGGAGAGCGTGGTATGGTGCTGGACATCGAGTCCGGCAATATCGGCTGCGTCGTGTTCGGCAAATTCGAACATATCGAAACTCTGAGCAGCGTGCGCCGGGTGGGACGCATCGCAAGCGTCCCGGTGGGAGAGGAGCTCCTCGGGCGCGTGGTGGATCCCCTTGGCCGCGCCATCGACGGCGGCGACAGGATCCGCGCGCGGGAGAGACGTCCCATCGAGTTCCGCTCCGCGCCCATTCCCGACAGACGGTCCGTCTCGACGCCCATGCACACGGGCATCAAAGCCATCGACGCGCTGGTGCCCATCGGCCGCGGTCAGCGCGAGCTGATAATCGGCGACCGGAGCACCGGAAAGTCCGCTCTCGCGGTGGACGCGATAATCAATCAAAAGGGGAAGGGCGTCCCCTGCATCTACGTCGCCATAGGACAAAAGGATTCCACCGTGGCGGACATCCGCGCGAAGCTCACGAAATACGGAGCCATGGAGTACACCACCATCGTCTCCGCCCCGGCGTCCTCCTCCGCGTCCATGCAGTACATCGCGCCCTTCGCGGGAGCCGCCATGAGCGAGTACTTCATGTACCATGGCAAGGACTGCCTAATCGTCTACGACGATCTTTCGAAACACGCCGTGGCGTACAGGGAGCTGTCGCTGCTGCTCCACCGCCCGTCCGGGCGGGAGGCGTATCCCGGCGACGTGTTCTACCTCCATTCCAGGCTGCTCGAGCGAGCGGCGTGCCTCTCTCCCGATGCGGGAGGCGGCTCAGTCACGGCGCTCCCCATAATCGAAACTCAGGCGGGAGACATTTCCGCCTACATCCCCACCAACGTGATCTCCATCACGGACGGTCAGATATTCCTCGAGAGCGACCTGTTCAACGAGGGTCAGCGTCCCGCCGTCAACGTGGG
>CACXCL010000094.1 GCA_902766115.1 uncultured Ruminococcus sp. | reverse complement strand
TGCCGGGGGCATGTCAGAGCCGCGGCGTGACCGAGCCGCAGCGAGACAGGTGGGTCCGCAGGACCCGGATGAGGGGACACGAATGGTAATACGAATGATCTTTTTTGATACATTTTCCGCCGTTTGCGTTTTTTCATTGACAAAGAGGGCGGGAGATGGTATCATTTAGATAGATTATACTCTTTCCGGAGGAATATATGAAATGAAAAAACTTTTTTGCATGATCCTGGCGGCTCTGATGCTGGTCGGGACGGTGGCTGCCGTCTCCGCGGCGGATGCGTCGCCTTTCTCCGACGTGAAAACGACCCGCTGGAGCTACGGCGCCATAAATTACGCCGTGGAAAAAGGCTACATGAACGGAATCGGCGACGGAAAATTCGACCCCGCCGGGTCTATGACACGTGGGATGGTCGTGACGGTGCTGTACAGGCGAGAGGGCTCGCCCGCCGTGACTTTCCGGAACGATTTTTCAGACGTGAAAGCAGGAAAATACTACTCCGACGCGGTCATCTGGGCGAAGGACGAGGGAGTTGTCAACGGTATCACGGAAACGACCTTCGAGCCAAACGGAAAGATCACACGAGAACAGCTGGCGACCATGCTGTCGCGTTTTTCCGAGCGTTGTCTCGTCTCCGTTCCGGAGAGAGCCGACCTCTCGGGCTATCCGGATCATGACAAAATACACAACTACGCCAAAGACGCCCTTGCCTGGGCAAACGAGGCGAACCTCATCAAAGGGATGAGCGACGGCACGCTGTCGCCCCGGGGCTACGCCACCCGCGAGCAGTTCGCGACGATACTCAAGAGGTTTGACGAAACTTTTACGCTTGTCTATAACGAGCCCGTCCTTCAAAGTCACTACACCGAAAAGGAATATCCCCTTGTTGATAATGCCGATGTGTACGTTGCCGTGGATGGCGACGACGCGAATCCCGGTACATTCGATAAGCCTCTCGCCTCTTTCGCGGGAGCCGCCGCAAAGGTCCGCGAGATAAAGCAGACGAAAACCTCCGGCGACATTATCGTCGCCTTTAAAGCCGGGAAATACGGTTCGATTGAATTGGAACTCGGCCCCGAAGACGGCGGTTCGGAAAACCAGAGGATAATCTATTGCAAATACGGTGACGGCGAGGTGGTCTTCGATAACGGCGCCACGCTGAAAGAGACTGATTTTCTGCCTCTTGACGAAGGAGAAAAGGGATTGTTCAACGCCGAATATGCGGACAGGATAAAAAAAGCAGATATAGGTCCCGCTCTTGAGGACGTCCCCTCTTACGACGACTTTGCTTTGTTCAGCGACGCGGGGATCTGCTCCGTCGCGAGATTCCCGAACAAATACTCTGACGGAAGCGATCAGTACATCCAGGCTGCGGAGACTTATGACGCCGACAATCTGCACATTTTCTTTGCGAGCATGCGCCGAAGGCTTGACCGGTACGTAGACGGAGTTTTTCCGGAGATGCGTATCTACGGCTACATCGTCCGCGGATACAGAAAAGATACGTTCGAGATACAGTCTTACGATAAAGTCAATCACCTGCTGAAAGTGGGAAAAAGCTCTTCAGAGGAATTCGGCGGAAGGCTTAGAGAGGGATGGCGCGATGTGGACGGCGAGGGCATCAGGATGGTCGTTCTGAACGTTCCCTACGAGCTTGACGCCGTCGGCGAATACTGGGTGGACCGCAGTACCGGGACTCTCTACGTGTACGATCCGGAGGGCGATTACCACATCCCCATGCCTCACGGCGAGAAGCGACTTCGCGGGGTGGCGAACTATGATACCGGCGACGGATACCGGGCTGAGGAGGGATACTGTGCGATCTATGCTGAAGACACGGGATACATAACTTTTCGCGGCCTTCACTTCACGAATAACGTTGACGAGTTCATCATCGGATACAAGACATCCGGATTTGAGATCGACAGATGCACGTTCGACTGCTGCACGGGATGGAATCAGCTGCTGTTCGAATACTCCCTGCCGGACGTCCCACTGGGACTTCACGTGACGGACAGCGAATTCGACCTCTGCGTCGGACGCCACGTTTACGTATTCGACGAGGCGGGCGGTCCCGAAAGATTCACCAACAGAAGCGATATAATTGTGGACAACTGCCGTTTTGCCCGGTCGAACCTTTTGATCGACGCCGAGGCGGCCGTGAATCTCCATTACTGCAGCGGAGGGATCGTATCCCATAATGAATTCGTGGAATGCAGCCGCTATGCGGTGATGTTCTCCTGTTCCTGCGACGTGGTGGTGGAATACAACGACTTTCATTCCGCCATGACGAATTCCGACGACGGCGGAGTGACGAGAAGCAGCAGCGACGTTCTCGGCAACAGCGTGGTGCGGTACAATTTTTATAACCGTATTCCGTCTGGCGGCACCGCAGGGCGCATGGCTCATTACTGCGATAACGGAGATTGCGGCACCCTCATGTACTCCAATCTGCTTTACAATGCCGGCGACATCGGTCTCTCGGGTCCTGCCGGAAGGGATAACGTTCTCCGGGATAACGTCATGATCGGCTCTTCCGGCGCGTTCACAGGTTCCTTTGTCGTACCGGTCACTGAGGACGGAGTGGAAAAGATCGTCGTCGGGAACGGGGAAACGGGGCTGATAAACGATCTGAGGGACCAGTGGATCAGAGCGTTCGGATACTGCGAGACTGTCCCCGGGTACGCCGAGGAACTTATTAAAAGAAGACCGGGTGTGGTGTCCCTGATACTGGATTTCGACCGGGCGGCCGAGCCGGAATTCATCCTGGCTCCGACGAATACTTTCGCCGGAAATCTGTTCATCAACGACGATGCATCGACCAGATTCTCATTCGGGGAAATCTCGGAGAGATACACTACCGTCGAGGGAAATACGGCGTATTCGTACTCTGAGAATCCCGTATTCGTGAACCCGACGCTGGGTGACTACCGCATACGCGACGGCGTCGACTTCCCGGACATCGAATTTGAAAAGATAGGAAGATACTGAGAAAATGCCCGCTTCGGCGGGCTTTGTCTCAGAGAAGAGAGAAGAGAGAAAAGAGAAAAGAATCGGTTAAAAACGCAAACGGCGCGCCGTTTGCGTTTTTTCATTGACAAAGAGGTTGGAGGATGGTATCATTAGGGCGGAGATACTCTTTACGGAGGTTTTTTGAAATGAAGAAACTGATCTGCATGATCCTGGCGGCTCTGATGCTGGTCGGGGCAGTGGTTGCCGTCGCCGCGGCGGACGCGTCGACGTTTTCCGACGTGAAAACGTCCCGATGGAGCTATGAGGCGATAAAATACGCCGTGGAAAAGGGCTACATGAACGGTATCGGCGACGGAAAATTCGATCCCGCCGGGTCAATGACCCGCGGGATGGTCGTGACGGTGCTGTATCGGAGAGAAGGATCGCCGGAGGTGACGTTCCGGAACGATTTTTCGGACGTCAAAGCGGGTAAATATTACTCCG
>CACXCL010000093.1 GCA_902766115.1 uncultured Ruminococcus sp. | reverse complement strand
GTTGAACGGGTCTTAACTGCTTCGCCGCAAGCGCAGCGTATAGTTACTTCCTCATACTTCGGATGGATACCCGATTTCATCGCCTTCACCTCATTCCTCGGAAAATCATGCGGAATGTATTATATCACACAAAAGGTGCGATTGCAAGTGTTTTTTTATTTTTCTTGAAAAAAAGCGTTCGACAAATACTATTAATGTATGTTTTTATTTGTTTTTGTTGATTTTACACATAATTTATGCTATAATTGATGGGTAAGAGGTACATTGTTTTTGTTTTATCAACTGTGCATATCAGTCTGAGCGCCTTAATCTGAGATGTCCGTATAGGCCGTGACAACGGAAAAATAATGTATTGAATGCGTCAAGATCTGCAAGGAGGACATGATATGGTCACCAAAACAAAAATACTTGTTGTCGACGACGACCCGAATATTTGCGATCTTCTGCGGTTCTTTTTCGAAAACGAAGGTTACGAGGTCCGCACGGCAAACGACGGCGCCGAAGGTATAAGCTATTTCAGGATGTATGAACCCGATCT
This sequence comes from uncultured Ruminococcus sp., assembly GCA_902766115.1. Classification (GTDB taxonomy): domain Bacteria; phylum Bacillota; class Clostridia; order Oscillospirales; family CAG-272; genus RUG11130. Next base: position 10,950 of record CACXCL010000093.1, on the reverse strand, counting down.
GGTCCTGCTGGACATAATGCTTCCCAAGAAGGACGGCTGGCAGGTCTGCCGCGAGATCAGAGAGACTTCATCCAAGCCTGTCATAATGATCACTGCCAAAGGCGAGGTTTTTGACAAGGTCCTCGGCCTTGAACTGGGAGCCGACGACTTCGTCGTCAAACCCTTTGACATGAAGGAGCTCTCCGCAAGGATCAAAGCGGTGTTGAGACGTTATTCCTTCAAGGATACTCATGAGGAAGAAGAGATCATCAAATTCGAAAACATCGAGATCAGTCTGCGCAAATACGAGCTCAAACTGAACGGTCGTCCGGTCGACATCCCGCCGAAGGAGCTGGAGCTTCTGTATTTTCTCGCGTCCAACTTCAACCGGGTATTCACCCGCGATCAGCTGCTCGACAAGGTTTGGGGGTTTGATTACCTCGGGGATTCGAGAACCGTTGACGTACACGTGAAGAGGCTCCGCGAGAAACTGGAGGGCGTCTCGGACAAGTGGTCGCTGAAAACCGTCTGGGGAGTGGGCTATAAATTTGAGGTTATTCTGTAGTTCCCGTTCGGTCTCAAAACAGATAACACTATTCACCGAAGATTTTGACCGGTGCGGATAAACATCATGCACCGGTCGCGGTTTTTTTGGCAGAAAGGTATGAGATCCGATGTTTAAAAGTGTTTTTCTGAAATATATCAGCGCTTTTATGCTGATCTATATCGGATGCATGTTGATACTTTTCTCGGTTATCAACACACAAATCAACATGTACAGCGTCAGGACCAAAACCAATACCCTTTCAAACGCCTCTCTGTTCATTGCGGACACCGTCGAGGACGATTATGAATCATTTCTCAGGTCTGCAACGGTTGGCGGTGTGAACTTCGTGAATTATGTCTTCTTCAACACAAAGGAAATATCGCACACGGTCGATCTTATGGGCGCAAACCCGGACAAGATCCTTGTGCTGATTACGGATGACAGAGGAAACATTCTTCTCACGGGAGGTTTTGAAGGAGCAAAGGATTTTCTGGATGAAGTTTCAGGTAAAAAAACAAAATTGCCCGATTCTTTGATCTCGAGTCTCAAGAAAAACGATAACGACAACTTTATTTCGGATCTCGAAGGTCTCCTTGATGAGGATTATGTCGTATATGCGAGAGCGGTCCACGGAAAATCCGACGAGATGATCGGAACCGTCGTCACCTGTTCAACGCGTTCCGGTGTGAACGATCTGCTCCAGTCAACGATAAAGGTCATTCTCATTGCCACGCTTTGGCTCCTTCTCGGAGCCCTGGTGGCTGTTTACATAATCAGCGAAAGACTCGTCTCGCCCCTCAGGGCAATGAGTCGCGCCGCTAAGGAATTCGCCGCGGGAAGATTTGACGTCCGCGTCCCGACGCACGGAAAAGACGAAGTTTCGGAGCTGGCAAAAGCATTCAACAACATGGCGTCATCCCTTGAGACAAACGAGGAAACAAGACGATTGTTCTTAGCAAATGTGTCACACGATCTGAGGACTCCCATGACGACCATATCGGGCTTTATTGACGGCATACTTGACGGCGCCATTCCCGAAGACAAACGGGAGTACTATCTCGGAATCGTAGCGGGAGAGGTCAAACGGCTTTCAAGGCTTGTCAGCGCGCTCCTTGATATAACCAGGATCCAGGCAGGCGAGAGAAAATTCAACAAAACCAATTTCGACATCTGCGAGCTTTGCCGGCAGGTGATGATCTCTTCCGTGCAGAGGATCGAAGAAAAAGAACTTGACGTGCGCTTCGATTTTGATTCCGACAACATGTTTGTGTTCGCAGATGAGGACGCCATCCATCAGGTAATGTACAATCTTGTTGACAACGCGGTAAAATTCTCCTATAATGGAGGGGTATTTGAGATCAAGGTTGAAGACGCGCAGCAAAAGATCAAAGTCAGCGTATTCAATGAGGGCCAGGGGATCAATGAAGAAGATATCAACTATATCTTCGACAGATTCTATAAGGGTGATAAAAGCCGTGGGCTTGACAAATCAGGGACCGGTCTCGGACTTTATATTTCCCGGACCATCATTGAAGCGCACGGAGAGACGATCACCGTCGAAAGCGAACACGGCTCCTGGTGCAAGTTCACCTTCACCCTCGAAAAAGGCAAACAAAAAAGAAAAGCTTCTCAGGTCTGATCTATCAATAAATCAACATCATGAAAGGCCGAATCCATGAGAATAATTACTAAAGCAGCAAAAGGAATATGCGGATTCTTTGAAAGGTACGTCCTTTCAAAGCCGGTGAAACTTTGGAAATGGGTAAAATGTAAACCGCTAAGGTTTATTATCAAATTTGTCGCGTTTATCTGCGCGGCGGTCTATCCCGTGATGTGCCTTATCGGGATGGAGTACATGAATTACGGAAATAAGATCAAATTCAAAACTCTTTTCACAACAAGACCGAAAGTCATTATTCTTGATCTTATCATCTTCTATCTGTTTTTTGCCGTACTTATACTCCTTGTCAAGAGGATTTGGATCGCCTGCTCGGTGATGGGGATCCTCACCTCTGTCCTTGCGATAGCCAGTTTTCTTAAATATCGCAACATCGGCGAGTACCTCTATCCGTGGGATCTTCAGCAAACAGGAAACGTCGGGACCCTGACTGAATACATAAACACCCCGCTCTATAAATCATATTTCCTGATAATCGCCGTGCTTGTTCTGACGGCGGCTTTCATCGGTTTTTCAAGGCTGACGCTGAGGGTCAGATGGAATCTCAGGATCCCCGCGGCTATCATCACGGTGCTTACCGTTTATAACGTCTGCTTCACTCCCGAGATGTCCTCAAAAATCCTGACCGATCATTCAATGTCTCTCGTCGACGGCGCCCTGCAGACCTCAAACTACGACCAGAACGGTTTTGTCGGCGCTACAACGGTAAATATTTTGTCGGACATCCTTGCGGAACCCGAGGGTTACAGTGAAGAAAGGATCGACGAGATCCTTTCCGGTTACAAGTACCTCCCTGCCGGTGAAAATTTCGAAAAGCCCAACATCATCCTTGTTTTGCAGGAGAGCTTTTACGACATTACAAAGCTGCCGGGCGTTGAATTCTCAGACGATCCGTTAAAAAATTTCCGTGAGATCTGCGGACGGGAAAGGGCCTACTCAGGCGTCTTTATCTCCAATGCGTTCGGCGGAGGGACAAACAGACCGGAGTTTGAAGTACTCACCGGAATGACGACGGACGCTCTTCCCGGCGGATGTACTCCCTATCAGTATCTCAAAAGGAATATGGAAAGTTATCCTCTGATGTTCAAGGAAATGGGATACAAAACGATTGCAGTCCATCCGTTTATCCCGGCATTCTACCTCAGGAACACGAAGTTCCCTTATGTCGGATTTGACGAGATGTACTTTGAAGAAGATCTTCTCCGCGAAAAACCCGAATACTACGAAGCGCGTGGCGGCAACGTCTCGGATGACAGCTTTGTCAAATACATGGAGTACTTCATCGACAGGTGCGGCGATGAGCCCGTCTTCATGTTCGGAATAAGCATGGCGAGCCATCAGCCCTTTGAAAACAAATTCAAGGAAGAGGAACTTGAACTCAACGTCACAAGCGACGTTCTTGATCCTCAGACTCTTCATACGCTGAAAATGTACACTCAGAGAGACGTGGACGCGGATCGCGCCATCGCAAAGCTGGTCGATTACGTAGATAGATGCGAGAGGGACACCGTCCTGATACTGTTCGGGGACCACGCGCCGACTATCGGCGCCGAATTCGCCGCATATACCGAAACGGGAATGAGACCCGCCGACGCCGCTCTTTCTCTCGATCAATCACTGCTTGTCTCCGGAACTCCGTTCCTCATATACTCAAATTTCGATCTCGGACCGTCGACGATGATCAGCAAAACGGAAGGCGCCGATATCGGCGATCAGTATCTTACTTCGTATAATCTGTTCAACGCCGCAATGGAGATGATGGACGGTCACGAGACGCCTTTCATGGGATTTTTGAGAGATTTCCACGCCGTCTGTCCTTATTACAACGCAAGGATGCACGTGCCAGAGACACCCGAGACAGACGCTTTCTTCAAAGCGCACAAGATGATCACGTACGACAGGATGAGAGGCGGTCGATTCTCTCTCAAGGAATTTGATGAATAAATAACACGCTCCCGAATGCATACTGTATACAGTATGATTCGGGAGTGATTCTTTTGTCTGAACATGATGTTTTACTCGGCAGCACTTTTTCGGAAAACTGCGACAGGATCGACTCTGCGCTGAATTTGGAGTCGTCATTCGACCTGAAAAAAAGACCTTTCGTCATAGGCGGGATACCAGCGGCGATATATTATCTCGAAGGTTTTACGGACTCGCGCTCTTTGCAGAAGCTCATGGAATACTGGGCGGAAAACTGCGAAACATGTGCAAGAAAAAGAGTCACGGACGCGGAATCTTTTATTACTTCATCGATTCCGGTCCCGGACGCCCGAATTACCGGAAAAGTTGAAGATATCGTACAAAACGTACTCAGCGGAAGGACCGCACTGTTAAGTGAGTCATTCGACGGCAAGGCAGTAATAATCGATTTCAGGACCTATCCAACGCGTTCCATAGACGAGCCCGAGAACGACCGGGTCATGCGCGGAAGCAGAGACGGATTCGTCGAGACGCTGATGACTAATATTTCAATGGTCCGTCGAAGAATAAGAGATCCCGCGTTGTCGGTTAAACACATCACCGCCGGCAGAAAGACAAAAACGGATCTTGCCCTTTGTTATCTTTTCGGCAAAGCCGACCCCGGGTACGTTAAAGATCTTACCCGTAAGCTCTCGGACCTTGATACCGATTCTCTCGTTCTCGGTCATCAGAACGTCACGGAAACTCTTGTCAGAACGAACTGGTATAACCCCTTCCCGAAGGTCAGGGCGAGCGAAAGACCGGACGCGGCGGCGGCTGCGATCCTCGAAGGAAGAGTCGTTCTTTTATGCGACAACAGTCCGGAAGCGCTGATTTTTCCCACTTCCCTTTTCGATTTTCTCCAGGTAACGGACGATTATTATTTCCCGCCCCTCACAGGAACGTACCTTCGCATTCTGCGCCGGGTGATTTTCTGGCTGACAGTTTATCTTATCCCCGCGTGGTATCTTCTTCTGAAGCATCACGCTTTTCTTCCGGAGTGGCTCGGATTCGTCATTCCTGCCGACACGGGGGATCTGCCGATATTTCTTCAGATAATCCTGACTGAATTCGCGATCGACGGGCTGAAGCTCGCGTCGCTCAACACGCCGAGCATGATGACAAACTCACTTTCAATAGTCGGGGGGCTGCTGCTGGGCGATATCGCCGTCAAAGTCGGGTGGGTGTCTCCGGACGTGATCCTGTATATGGCTTTTGTGGCGATCGCCAACTTCACTCAGACGAGCTTTGAGCTCGGTTATGCGTTCAAATATCTTCGCGTGCTGACGCTGACACTTGCGGCGCTGTTCGATATATGGGGATTTGCTGCCGCTGTTATAATCGCCATATTGCTCATTACGACAAACAAGACAGCCAACGGGAAAAGGAGCTACCTTTATCCGCTGATCCCCTTCAACGGAAAAGCCCTCATGAGACTGCTTTTCAGAATGAAAAAGCACGATTGAAAAAGGACCGCGCCAAAGTGATCTTTGGCGCGGTCCGGTCATTTATCTGTCTTCTCTGAAGTACGAGAGTCCGAGGTGAGCGGGCGGCTGATTCTCACGTCTCTTTCTCGCGCTGGTGATGATAAGAACGATTATCGTCACGGCATATGGCAGCATTTCGATCAGATCCGTCTGCGCGAAAGATATATTCTTGATATACGCGCTCGCGTTATACAGCATTCCGAAAAGGATCGATCCGAATATGCCGATGTTTGGTTTCCAGACGGTGAAAATAACGAGAGCGATCGCAAGCCATCCCATTGCCTCTATCGTATATTCCCACGAGCCGAAAAGGTTATCCATGATGTAGCAGAGACCTCCGATCCCGGCGATACCGGAACCGATCATGGTCGTAATGTACCTGTATCGAGTCACATTGATACCGGCGGCGTCGGCAGTCGCAGGATTCTCTCCCACGGCGCGTATATTGAGTCCGACTCTTGTTTTTGAAAGAATGATCGACGAAATTATCGCAATGGCGAGAGCCAGGTACACGAGAATACCGTAAGACAGGAACAATTTGCCGAACCACCCGAGATCTTTCGCAAACGGCAGCGGTTTCGTGAAATACTTGGCCGCAAAAGCGAACGAATGCGTCTTACTGATGATATAACCTGTAAGACCGGTACCGAGCGTCGTGAGAATAAGACCGGTCACGTTCTGGTTTGCGTGCAGCGTTACCGTAAAAAAGCAATAAATCAGGCCCATCAGCATACCGCCGATAAAGGAAACGACGATGGGAAGAATGACCGCAATAAAAGGATTCACATAAAGCTTCCCGACTGCCGAGCCGTATGCGTATTCCACCGCGCATCCGAAAGCGGCGCCCGCAGACATGATTCCCGGAAGACCGAGGTTCAGGTGACCCGACTTTTCCGTCAGAGTCTCTCCGGTCGAACCGTAAAGGAACGTCATTCCCGTCCTGACAGACTGAGCAAGAAATTCAATCATTGTTCACTGCCTCCTTATGACCGTGCTTTTTGAAAACGATCTTATATCTTATGAAAAACTCGCAGCCTACGATGAAAAACAAAATGATCGCTGTCGTGATATCTGCCACGTCGCTTATGTTGAAGTCTGATTTGACCTGAATGGCGCCGACCTGGAAAAAAACGATCAGAATGGAGGTCAGCATCATGTAAAGCGGGTTGAATTTTGCGAGCCAGGATACGAGGATCGCCGTAAAACCGCGTCCCTTTGCGGCTGTAGTCGATATGGTGTGGTTTATCCCGCCGCAGATCAGGACCCCGGCAAGTCCGCAAAGCATACCGGAGATCAGAACCGTCCTGATAATCACCTTTTTTACGTTTATGCCGATGTATCTCGCGGTGTTCTCGCTTTCACCGACTACGGAGATCTCATAGCCGTGCTTGCTGAAACGGAGATAAATAAACATGAATACTGTCAAAGCGAGGATGATCAGGATATTCAGAAGCCATTTGTTGCCAACGGAAGGCAAGCCGTACCCGTGCATCGGCTCAAGGACTCCGGAACCGCTCTTGACCCAGGTATCCAGACAAAAACAGACAAGCTGGATCGCGATGTAATTCATCATGAGGGTAAAGAGCGTTTCATTCGTATTCCACTTTGCCTTGCACAGCGCAGGAAGAACAGCCCAAACAGCTCCGGCAAGAAGCCCCGAAACTATGATGAGCACCCAAAGAAGGACGTTCGGGACCTTTCCTCCAAGGTAAAACATACATGCGATGGAAGCGAGCCCGCCTACCAGCACCTGTCCTTCGCCGCCGATATTCCAGAATCGCATTTTGAACGCCGGCGTCAACGCAATGGCGACGCAAAGCAGAAGAGCCGCTTCATGAAGGAACGACCAGAACAGCGTCGGAGTTGAAAACGCGCCGCGGAACATCGATTTGAAATAACCGACGGGATTGACTTTTTCGGCTATAACAACCACAAGGGATGAAACGACGATCGCGGCGAGTATCGCGATCGCTCTCACGAGAATACTTTTTATTCCGGAGAGCTCGTCACGTTTGACAACATGGAACAGCGGCTCATGCGCTTTTTTTGTTTCCGTTTTGCTTCTCATTCGCCCTCGCCCCCTTCGTTTTCGCTTTGTTCGATCTCCGGTGTTTTTGTCATCAGAAGACCGATCTCCTCTTTCGTCGTGTTTCTCGCATCCACAAGTCCGGTCACACGGCCGGAACCGATAACAAGGATCCTGTCGGACAATTCGATAAGAACGTCCAGATCTTCCCCCACAAAAATCACGGCGACGCCGTTTTTCTTTTGTTCATTGAGAAGATTATAAATGAGATATGAGGAGTTGATATCAAGTCCCCGGACCGGGTATGCCGCCATAAGGACCGTCGGCGTGGAAGCGATCTCACGTCCAACAAGTACTTTTTGTACGTTTCCTCCGGACAACCTGCGTACGGGAGTGTTGGGACCGGGTGTGACGACCTCAAGACTCTTTATGATCTCATTTGCAAGGTCTCTCGGCTCCTTTCGTCTGAGGAAGGCGGAATTACCTTTCCTGTAGCTCCTGAGCATCATATTGTCAACGATGTCCATATTGCCCACAAGCCCCATTCCCAGACGATCTTCGGGAACGAACGACAGACGAACTCCGAGCTGACGGATCTGTATAGGCGTTTTGTCCCTGAGATTCTCTTCGGCGCCGGTTGACGGATCGATGTAGGAGATCTGTCCGGATTCGACGTGCTGAAGGCCCGCGATCGCTTCGAGAAGTTCTCTTTGACCGCTTCCGGCGATACCGGCTATACCGAGTATTTCCCCTGACCGGGCAGTGAACGAAACGTCGTCGAGTATTTTCGTTCCTTCGCGGTTGATACATTCAAGATCTTTAATAATAAGTCTGTCGGTGGGATCAACAGGATCGCATCTGTCAATATTCAGCGTGATCTTTTTACCGACCATAGCCTCGGTAAGCGACGATACGGTGGCGTCGCATGTGTCGACTGTGCATATATACTCGCCCTTGCGCAGGACCGAAACTCTGTCAGACAGAGACAGTACCTCGTGCAGTTTATGTGTAATGATAACGATGGACTTCCCGTCTTCACGCATTCTTCTCAGAACGGCAAAAAGCTTTGACGTTTCCTGAGGAGTGAGGACGGCTGTGGGTTCGTCAAGGATAAGTATATCAGCACCGCGATAAAGGACTTTGATAATCTCGACCGTCTGCTTTTCGGATACAGACATTTCGTAGATCTTTTTCATCGGATCGAGTTCAAAACCGTACCTCGAGGCGATCTCAGAAACACGGCGCGCCACGTCGGAAAGCTTATACTTTCTTTTTTCGTTCAGTCCGAGAATGATGTTTTCCGCGGCGGTAAATACGTCAACAAGCTTGAAATGCTGGTGGATCATTCCGATCCCGTAGCCGAAAGCGTCCTTCGGCGAACGGATCACGACTTCCTTCCCGTCTATATAGATCTCGCCGCTGTCGGGATAATAGATACCGGCGATCATATTCATAAGGGTCGTTTTTCCGCTTCCGTTTTCGCCGAGTATCGAGAGTATCTCGCCCCGTCTGACGTCAAGGCTCACATTCCTGTTGGCAACTATTTTACCGAAAGTTTTTGTTATGTTTTTCAGTTCGATGGCAACGCTGTTTTCCATAATGCAACTCCGTGATTGTTTGATGGGAGAACGTTTTTTCGCATTTTTAATTGATAATGGGCGGAGCGCATGGCGCTCCGCCCGCAATCAATAATTCGGTTTTACTGGATGGTGATACCGTCGATGTCGATGTCGAAGTAAGGAGCGGATCTGTACTCAGACTCAGCGAAGTAACCGTCCTTGATGACCTCGGTCTCGGGAGTAAAGGTGCCGTCGTCGTCAACGTCGGCTTCGTAGGAGGTAAGTTCCTTGCCGTCAACCTTGAAGGAAGAGGTAGCGAACACCTTGAGTTCGCCGGATTTCAGCTTCTCGATGGCTTCCTTGATGGCGTCAACAGTTCCCTCAGCGGCAACACCGGAGTTGATGTCGGTGAGAACAACGGAGCCCTCTTCGATACCGCCGCACCAGTCGTCGGCGATGGGAGTGCCTTCAACGTAGCACTTGATGATGTAGATGAAGTAAGGAGTCCAGTCGATCCTGGAGGAGACGATAAAGGTCTCGGGGCAGTCTTCATAAGTGCTTCCGTTGTAAGAAACATCCGGAACGCCCTTCTCTTCGCAAGCGGAGGGAGCGCCCATGGAGTCGGCGTGCTGGCTTATGAGAACGCAACCGTCGTTGATGAGAGAGAGCGCGTTCTGACGCTCTTTGTCAACGTCGTACCAGGAGTTAGTGAAGTTGACCTTCATGGTAGCGCTGGGGCATACGCTGCGTGCGCCGAGGAAGAAGGAAGTATAGCCGGACTTGACTTCCGCGTACGGGAAAGCTCCGACGTAACCGATAACAGCCTCTTCTTCTTTGATCTTGCCGTCCTTGATCATCTCATTGAGCTTCAGACCTGCGGCGATACCAGCAAGGTAACGGCCCTGGAAGATGTTGGCAAATGCGTTATGGAAGTTCTTGAGGCCTGCGGTATGCGCAGATGTACCGGTAGCATGGCAGAACTCGATATCGGGATACTTCTCGGCAACGCCTCTCATAAAGGGCTCATGACCGAAGGAATCCGCGAAAATGATGCCGCAGCCCTGCTCTGCAAGGTTCTCGGCAGCGGTGGTGCATTCGTCAGACTCGTCGATAGGGGTCTTGAAGATGACCTGGTCGTCGGAGAGTCCGAGGATCTTCTGAGCTCTTCTGGCGGCGTCCATGAAGTTCTTGTCATAAGTGGACTTTTCATCATGGAGGAAAATAAAGCCGATCTTGAAATCATCCGGAACTTCGAAGTCCGCTTTGATTTCCTTCTCAGGAAGCGGAGAATCAACAAGTCCCTTTGCTTTGTCTCCGCTCTTGTTGCAGGATGCGAGAACGCCGACAAGAGAGAAGACCATAGCGAACATGAGGATAAACGAGAGTACTTTTTTCATTTTGTTTCTCCTTGTGAAAATAAAATTTATGTAATAAAATTACATTCACGTAAAATGCGTCAGGCGTGACGAAATACGATCCCGCGCTCGGGAGACATGTCGTCGATGATCGCAAGAGAGTAGACCCTGTAGCCCTCTTCACGGAGCCTGTCCCCTCCGTGCTGGAATCCCTTCTCTATCTGGACGGCGCAGCCGGCAACAGAAGCGCCGCCTGATCGTACCATCGAAATAAGTCCGCGGAGAGCTTCCCCGTTTGCAAGAAAATCATCGACAATGAGTATCTTGTCGTCCGGTCTTATGTAATCGGCACAAACG
>CACXCL010000092.1 GCA_902766115.1 uncultured Ruminococcus sp. | reverse complement strand
CGCACTGACAGAGATCGACGACGATCTGATAACGGATTTCGCGCCCGAAAAGGGTCGACCGGGCAGGACAGACGACGGCGGCGTGATGATCGGGAAGAGGATCCGCTTCCTCATACCCGTAGCGGCGTGCGTCTGCATCGCCCTGCTGGCGGGAATCGTGATCATGAGGCCGTCGAAAGAGGGGGATCACAAGGGAAAAGTTGAGGTTATCACTAATGCGAACGCTGAAACCGGACCGGCAGCCAACGAAGGACCACAGAATTTCGCCATGACTATCAAGCCCGATATTCTGATAGACCTTGCCTTCTCCGACACGGTTCTCCGCGGCGAGGTGCTGGAGGTCCTCGGCGAGGAGCACGCGAACCCAGACGGGACTCTCAGAAACAACCGCGGCGATCCCATTCCGCTGGCGCTGGTGACGAGATACAGGTTCCGCGTCGACGAGGTGTACCGCAGTCGCGACGATATCAGCGTCGGGGACGTCATAACCGTAGCGACGGTGTATGACGTCTGCGTAACTGAGGATAGTCTTGACAAAATCGAGACCGACCCGGACAACCCGCCCTATTACTTGCACGAGGGACAGAACGGTATATTCTTCTTCGTCACCGACCTGACCAGGGTACCGGATGGCGCCGACAGCTTGCTGTTCTTACGTCACAGCGGCGTGGTCTTCGACTCCGTTGACGAAAACGGGATATACCATTCCACCCTTTTCGATCTCGACCCGGCGGATCTTCCCGAAATGTACGTGGAAGCCGAGGAAAAATGGGGCTACCTTAACGATTGATATCTATACCTCATTTACTATACTGGATAAATAATGGTAAATAAAGGAGTCCAATAATGAAGAAAACCTATATAAAAAAAATATGTTCGATAATTTGCCTGCTCGCGTTGCTGTTTCTTGTGTCTTGTAATTCCTCAGGCAAGGAGACGAAGGCGCCCGGTTCCGACAAAAACGGAGAAGAAAAGGAGGTTATACAGATCTCTACCATTTCTCTCAAGCCCGATTTCCTGATAGACGTCAAACGCTCCGACACGATCCTACGCGGCGAGGTGCTGGAGGTCCTCGGCGAGGAACACGCGAACCCGGACGGAACTCTCATAAGCAAGCGCGGCGACCCCATTCCGCTGGCGCTGGTGACAAGGTACAGGTTCCGCGTCGATGAAGTGTACCGTTCGCTTGAAGACATAAGCGTCGGCGATGTGATCACGGTGGCGACCGTCCACAGCGTCTTCGTGACGGAGGACAGTCTTGACAAAATCGAAGTCGAGTCCGAGACGCCGACGTACTACCTCCACGAGGGACAGAACGGCATATTCTTCTTCGTCACCGACCTGAATATGGTGCCGGAAGGTGCCGACAACTTGCTGTTCTTACGTCACAGCGGCGTGGTCTTCGATTCCGTTGACGAAAACGGGATATATCACTCCACCCTTTTCGATCTCGACCCGGCGGATCTTCCCGAAATGTACGTGGAAGCCGAGGAAAAATGGGGAATGCTCGGGAAATAATTAAAAACCATACCGCTTAACCGATCCGGAAGAGGCGTCACCTCTTCCGGATTTTTCGTTTCGCCGGGCGGCCGAAAATATCGAAAAAAAGATATAGACAGGGAGGCGCCGGATATGGTAAAATAATGGAAGATAATCAATTCGCGGGAAAGGCGGTATAATAATATGTCAGACAACGTTTTAAGCCAGTTCAAACAGGCGGAGGAAGCCGTAAAGCCGGCGGACACCGGCAGAAAGCTCAAGATCGGTATCATCGGCGCGGGAGGGATCTCCTGGGTCCACTTTTACAACTACGCTAAAATGCCCGACGTGGAGATCGTCGCCATCGCGGATCTGATTCCGGAGAAGGCGATCGAACGCAAAGAGCAGTTCGGGCTGACGAACGCCCGTATTTACCCCTCCCATAAGGAGCTTCTCGACAACGAGGAGCTGGACGGAGTGAGCATATGCACCTACCACCGTCAGCACGCGGGTCCCACCATATACGCTCTCGAAAAAGGCGTTCCCGTTCTGCTGGAAAAGCCGTTCACGGTGACGCTCGACGAAGCGGTCGAGGTCATGCGCGCGGAAAAGAGAACAGGCAAGTTCGTCTCCGTGGGCTTCCAGCCCAGATTCAACCCCAATATGCAGATGGTGACCAAGATCGTCCGTTCCGGCGTGCTGGGAGATATCTACTACGTCCAGACAGGCGGCGGCAGACGGCGCGGCATCCCCGGCGGCTCCTTCATCGAGGACAGCACCGCGGGTATCGGCGCTCTCGGCGACATCGGCTGCTATTCCATCGACATGGTCATGAACGCGCTGGGACATCCGAAGCCGTTGACCGTCACGGGCTACGTTTCAGACTTTTTCGGCAAGGACCCCAAATACAACGGCGAGGACGCCAAGGTGTTCTCCGTGGACGACTTCGGCGCGGGTCTCATCCGTCTCGAGGGAGGCGTTATCCTGGACTTCCGCATCGCATGGGCCATGCATCCGGATACCCCCGGCGACACCATCTTCTTCGGCAAGGAGGGCGCGCTCCGCGTTCCGTCCACCGATTGCTGGAACGGATCTCTGGACAGCGCCATGACCCTGTATCACGACGTCTGCGGCGAGCAGGTCGAGACCAGGATCCCCCTGAAGGAAGAAGAGATCTCCGACTTCTACATGAAGATCCGCTCTTTCCTGGACGCCATAAAGACCGGCGGTCCGTCCCCCGTTCCCACCTCGCAGATCCTGTTCAATCAGGCGATCATCGACGGTATCGTGAAGAGCGCGAAGCTCGGTCACGAGATCGAAGTCGAGATACCCGAGATATAACATTTCTTCCCCGCCCCGTGCGTACAGCACGGGGCGGATCTCTCAAAAGCGGAACAATTGTTTACAATTTCCCTCTTGAAAATGAAGACGCCTTATTATAGAATAAGCCGTGCTTTGTGAGTCAACTCCACTAAGGTTGGTAAAAAATGTTTGGTTACGTTATGCCGTGTACGGACGAGCTGAAAGTAAAAGAATATGATTTGTACCGCGCCGTGTACTGCGGGATCTGCAGGTCCCTCGGCGGCGCGGCGGGATGTCTCAGCCGTCTGACGCTGACCTACGACTCCGTATTTCTTGCCTCGCTCCGGTACCTCGCCGCCGGCGCCTCGCCGAAAATCAAGGACGGACGGTGCCCCCTCCATCCGCTGAAAAAAAGACACATCGCCGAAGACTGCGACGAGCTCCGGTTCGCCGCCGCCGCCACGGTTATAATGGCGGACGGCAAGATCCGCGACGACGTGAAGGACGAGCGAGGTCCGAAGAAGCTCGCCGCCGCCGCGGCGCGTCCCTTTGTCTCGGGCATGGCGATAAGGGCGGTCAGAAGAGGAGGCGACACGTTCCGCGAGATGCGCGACGACGTAAAAAAATACGTGGCGGAGCTGTCCTCCCTCGAAAAGGAAAACTGTCCGTCACTGGACAGGACTGCGGAGTGCTTCGGTTCTCTCATGAGCCGCGTTTTCTCCGCCGGATGCGAGGACGGCGAAAAAAGACGGATCCTCGCCGAAGCGGGCAGGTCCGCCGGGCGGTTCGTCTACGCCGCGGACGCCGCAGACGACCTCCTGCGCGACAAAAAGAAGAAAAGATACAATCCCCTGCTCCTCTCGTGGGGAGACCGGGCGACTGAAACCGTAAAAATCGGAAAAAAGCAACGCGAAACACTCGCCCGGCCTGTGGCGGAGGCGGTGATGACTGCGGCGATGCTCGATCTGCGGCGGCTCCCTCCCGCGGTGGAGCTTCTCACCGAGGGCGGCGACCCCGGTCTCTGCGCCATCGTCCGAAACATCGTATATCTCGGGATGCCCGACGCAATGCAACGGGCTGTCGGCAGAAATACCTCCCCCGACCCGGAAAAAGACATCTCATCAAAGGAGAGTGAAACAGTTTGACTAAAGACCCGTACACGATCCTCGGTATCGGCCGGGGGGCGACTGACGAGGAAATAAAAAAGGCATACCGCGAGCTGGCGAGGAAATATCATCCGGACAACTACACCGACAGCCCTCTCGCGGATCTCGCCGAGGACAGGATGAAGGAGATCAACGAGGCCTACGACGCGATCCAGAAGGAGCGCGCAGAGGGCGGCGCTGATTCCGGACGGTACTCGACGTATACCTACTCCGGGATCACCTCCTTCGAGGAAGTGCGCAGGCATATCGCACGGGGTGAGTACTCCGAGGCGGAACTCATCATCGAATCGACTCCCGCCGGAGACCGAGGCGCCGAATGGAACTACCTCAAGGGGTGT
>CACXCL010000091.1 GCA_902766115.1 uncultured Ruminococcus sp. | reverse complement strand
TACCTCACACCGACATTCAGAAGATCCTCGCACATTTTAGCGCACTCTGAAATATCCGTGTTAAATCCGGGAATGAGCGGAACACGCACGTGAACAAGTTTTCCCGCGTCAACGAGTCTTTTAAGATTGCCGAGGATCATTTCTTTATCGCCGTTTATAACAGTCTTATAAAGCGTTTTATCGGAAGTTTTGAAATCCAAGTAAAACATATCCGTATGTTCGATCACGTCGGCAAATGCGTCCCAGGAAACGCATCCTGCCGTATCGATAAGCGTCGAAATACCTTTTTCATGAAAAATCCGTTCAAGATCGCCGAGCGCTTTTGACTGAAGCAGCGGCTCGCCTCCGCTGAACGTGACGCCTCCGCCGCTACTGATATAGAATTCCTTATCCTCGGACACCTCGGATACGATCTCGTCGTAAGTCATCAGTCTGCCGTATGTCGTGCTTTTTCCGACGTTTTCATAACGTATCGTCACCGGCTCCGACGATATGTTCTCCGGGTTGTGACACCACGGGCACCGCTGCTCACACCCCTTCAGGAACACGGTCGTTCTTATACCTGGGCCGTCTCCGGTAGAGAAATGCTGTATGGTCGAAACGTTCAGCGTATTCATACTGCTTCCTGCTGGGTCCGGCTCAGGATATCCTCCTGGACCTCTCTTTCGAGCGTGACGTAAATTGCGGAAAATCCGGAAACCCGGACGACAAGGGAAGGATACTTGTCGGGATTATTCATTGCGTCCTCGAGGACCTCGCGTGATGTGGAATTGATCTGTATCTCCTGGCCTCCGCGGTTGAAATAAACCCGGATCAGCTGAAGCAGTTTTTCCCGTTTGCCGTCCTTGAACGCGGAGGGCGAAAACTTCTGATTTACGACTGTTCCGCAGGCGCAACGCGTATAGTCGGGCTTGGAAACGCTAAGAAGCGTGGACGTAACTCCTCTGACGTCACGACCGTACGTCGGAGAAGCAGCGTCGGAAAGAGGCCTTTCCGCAAGCCGTCCGTCCGGGGTCGCTCCGAGAGAATCACCTGCCCATATGTTCGATGTATTAGCCGCCATTGCGGTGTAATATGCTCCGCCGTCGGTCGTTTTATAATTATCAAATAAATCGGAGAGCGTCTTCGTGTACCATACAGCGTATTTATCGACAAAATCGTCGTTGTTGCCGTATTTAGGGGCGTCAAGGAGTATCGTTCTCAACTCCTCATATCCTTCGAAATTGTTTGCGATCGCTTCCTTGATCTGGGACAGCGTCGCTGTTTTATCTTCAAAAACGACTTTTTCTATGGCAGCGAGGCAGTCGCTGACAGTGCCGATCCCCATCAGAGCCGCGCCGTGAACCGACGGATATTTACTGCCGCCCATATTGATATCGCGTCCGCGCCCGATACAGTCGTCGCAGAAGCATGAGAGGAACGGCATCGTATGATTTTCGGGATCGGGAACGAAAGACGCCGCCCTTGTGTTCTCCGCGTAATCCTTTGCTCCAGCGGCGAGTTTTTCCTCGTAGATCGACATAAATTCGTCCATTGAACCTATACTGTCGAGTTTTATTTCGTCTGACCCGTGAAAGATATCAAGCAGATAGCAGATAGGATCGAACCTGCCGTCCACCCACGGCGGCTGCTTGCCTGAAATGAAGTTTTCGATACAACCGACCATGCAGTAATCTCTGACGTCTTTAGTATCGTACCCGATACGGGCGAGAGCGGCCATATTGACCTCGTCGTTCATCAGCGCGGGATATCCGAGCCCCGTTCCGATGACCTTGAGACATTCGTCGAGGAATCTGTCCGGACAGTCGGGAGTGATCCTCGCCGAAAGATTCGGGCCCGGCAGATTTACGTCTCTCACTGCGTGAAGTACGCAATAGCTCAAACCGTTTACCGAGCACTTGCCATCACGGTCGACGCCTCCGATACATATATTCACGACGTCGTCGTAGTCGCAGTAGAAACGTCTTTCACATATCTTAAGAAAAGTATTCGCCAAAAGCTCCGTGACACGGTTATCGTCGACGACACCGTTTACTATATCATTCTCGTAAAGAGGGAAGAGATACTGATCTATTCTTCCGAGAGCCATTGCGTAACGGCCCTCGGAGACGAAACAGTTATGTATCATCCAAACGAGCTGCAGCCCCTCTTCGAAGCTTTGCGGCGCGCATTCTGCAAGTGAAGAACAATTACGGGCTATCTTCCGAAGACGCATCTCGTCATATCCGTCGGTTCCGATCAGCTTTTCCGCTTTTTCCGCATACAGAAACAGTCTGCGTGCAAGCGCGCGAAGTGTGATCTCCATACTCTCAAGGAATGTGACCGCATCCGGTTCTTCTTTATGATCGTTTTTGGATTTTACGATTCTGTCAATGAGTCCGGGGATCCCCAGTTCGACAACTGACCGGTAATCAGGTGCAAAGTGATCTCCGTTTTTGATGAAATCCCGCTCAGGGTACTTCGCCATGTATTTCTCAACAGTCTGTGATTCGTCATCAGAGAGAGAGACAAAGTTCGGGACGATGCTACCTACGATAAGGTCGTTTTTATAGATAAACGGCTCCGGTTCGGTAAATAGAGCAGCGATACCGTCAGCTCTTCTGATTGACGGATTGTTCGATCCCGACGTCTTATAACCTTTGACACGAAAGAAATCGGGCATATAAGATCCCGATGGACGGGTCTTCATTTCTTCCTTCAAGCCGTTCAAAGTCATATCGTGAACCTCTCTTTCAGTTTGAAACTATTATTTTCCGGACTCACAAACGTACTGTCCCAGCGCTTTCCCTGCGGTATCTCCGATCACGGCAAATCCCTCTGCGCTGAAATGGCCTCCCACGTGGGGATTCATAAACCTGGGATTACCGCACATCTCAGCCGCCGCCTCCGTCAGCATAAGAAACTGAGGATCGTCTCTGCAAACGTCGTTTTGGGCGTTCATTATTGCGATATCGCGCGCATCTTCGGTGAATCTGCCCACGCGGATCACGGCGAATTTGTCAATATTTATATCGTCTTTCAACGCTTCCGCAAGTTCTCTGATGCTTTTCTTATACCTTTCGGCAGAACGACCTTCGATAGCGTCGCTTTCTCCCTGAAGCCAGATGAAGAATACATTTTCTATCATCGAAACGGACGCCGTTTTCTGCATGGCGGCGCGGGTCTTCCGTATCAGCATACGGTAGCAGTCCGTACCGGGAAGCCAATCTGCGATTTCCGTACTGCCTTTGGCGGCGTGAACGGCGACAACGGAACGACCGCATTGTTTTATATACGCACGGCAGAACGCCGGGACCATATTGTCGCATCCGCACCAGGCGGCGCCGAGAGCGTGGCGGCGAAGCCAACCCAAGAGGTCCGTGTCTTCATTGCTCTTGTCTCCGGCAGCGCCGTCCGTTGTAATATCTTCTCCGACGGGATTTTTAAGCGGAATTAAGC
>CACXCL010000090.1 GCA_902766115.1 uncultured Ruminococcus sp. | reverse complement strand
GTCCGCGGATATTTACTTTATCAGAAAGAGAAACAGGATGAAATGAGCCGCCGCCATCAGCGGCAACCCCAGCATGAACCTCTTTTTTCTCGTTTTGTGACGGATCGCCGCCATGACGGCGAACTCCGCGGCAGCTCCGCCCAGGAGTCCGTAGAGCAGGAGCCTCGCTTCCGGGACCCGTTCCGCGCCCCGCACGGCGGCATTTTTGTCCTTTACCGCCGCCGCGGACCCCAGAACGGAGAACAGCACGAGAGGGATCAGCAGGTACTTTTCCATTTCAATCTTCCGTGACGAATTTGCCCGACTCATCCTGAGCCATCCCGTCGCACCGCTCGTTGTACGGGTGGCCGGCGTGTCCCTTGACCCAGACGAACTCCACTTCGTGGACCTCGCAGAGCCGGAGCAGTCTCTCCCAAAGCTCGGGGTTGAGGGCGGGGGAGCGGTCCGCTTTCTTCCATCCTTTTTTCTCCCAGGACACGGCCCATCCCTTGGTCATGGCGTCGCAGACGTACTTCGAGTCCGACGTGACGGTGACGGAGCAGGGTTCCTTCAGCAGTTCCAGCGCGGAAATGACCGCCATAAGCTCCATCCTGTTGTTTGTGGTCATGGGTTCTCCCCCCGACACGGCTCGCTCCCTGTTCCCGTAGACCAGGATCGCGCCCCAGCCCCCGGGGCCCGGATTGTTCCTGCACGAGCCGTCGGTATATATGTCAACGTGCTTCATTTTGATCCTCCGATTGGCAAACACGACTTTATCGTCTCTATTTTACCATATAGAACGCCGGTTGACAACACAAAACTTGCGCCGGGTCCGGGTTGACAAGGAAGGCGGTTTGTAGTACCATATAATGTGATTTTGATTCTGAACAAAGGGAGGCGACCGTATGAATGCAATAGAAATCCGCGGACTGAGAAAAGAATACGGCGACGTCGCGGCAGTTGACGGACTTGATCTCACCGTCGGGGAGGGCGAGATATTCGGTCTTCTCGGACTCAACGGGGCGGGAAAAACCACAACTGTCAAAATTCTCACCGGAATACTCCGTCCCACCTCCGGAGAGGCGAAGGTTTTCGGAGATGACGTCACGAAAAGCAAGAAATATAAAGAAAAGATCAACATTTCCACCCAGGAGACCGCCGTGGCGGCGGGACTCACGGTCCGGGAGAACATCGAACTGATGGCGGAGATCTACGGACTTAGCGGCACGGAGCTCAAAGACAAATGTCAAAAACTCCTTGACGAGTTCGGACTGACAAAACTCGCCGGAAGGCGGGCAAAAGGGCTTTCCGGCGGCGAGGCGCGCCGGCTCAGCGTCGCCATGGCCATGGTCAACGATCCGAAGTTGCTCTTTCTCGATGAGCCCACCCTGGGGCTGGACGTTCTGTCCCGACGTGAACTCTGGCGCGCCGTCGAAAACCTGCGGGGAAGGGTGACAGTGGTGCTCACAACTCACTACCTCGAGGAAGCGGAGTCCCTTTGCGACCGTGTGGCGGTGATGATCGAAGGGAAAGTCCGTTCCGTCGGAACGGTGGGGGAGCTTCTCGCCGTTACCGGTACGGATACACTCGAGGACGCGTTCGTCGCCCTTTCGGGCGGCGCCGGGAAGGAGGCGTGACGGCATGAGAAGAATTATCGCTTACGCCGGGAAATGCGTGAAGGAGATACTCCGGGACCCGCTCAGCTACATATTCCTCCTCGGTTTTCCCGTAATGATGCTCCTGCTCATGACTCTTGTAAACAGATCCATCGGCTCAGGCTACGGTCCGTCCATGTTCAAGCCGGAGAACCTCACGCCCGGCATCGTGATCTTCTCTCTTTCTTTCACCATGCTCCTGGCGGCGCTCACCGTATCCCGCGACCGCGGCACGTCCTTCGTTCTGCGGCTCGGAGCGTCCCCCATGAAACGGAGCGAGTTCCTTTGGGGATACACGCTGCCTTTCATAGCGATCTCGCTGCTCCAGACCGTGATCACCTTCATCTTCGGCGCTCTGATGGGGCTGTGGTCCGGGTATACGTTCTCATTCCCCGGGATACTTCTTGCCGTGGCTTGCAGCATCCCGTGCTCGCTGGTTTTCATCGCTTTCGGCATGATATTCAGCATCGTCTTTTCCGAAAAGGCCGCGCCGCCGGCGTGCTCCGTAATAATATCCCTGACGGGCATCCTCGGCGGTATCTGGATGGATACGGAAAAGGCGGGCGCCGCGTTCGCGTGGATTTCCCGGGCGCTTCCGTTCTCCCACATGGTGAACCTTCTCCGCCGGGCGACGTCGCTCAGCGGCGACGCGGTTGTCCCGCTTCTTATCACATGCGGTTACGCCGTCGCTCTCTTTGCCGTCGCGGCGCTTTTGTTCAGGTACAGACTGTTCGGGAAATCGTAGTTTTTTTGATCTTCCCACTTGAAAAAAGACAGTATATGTCATATAATGTAAAATGAACCAAAAGGTGCTTCCGGCGGGCGGTCTGACCCGGTGGAGGCAGTTCCTGATTATCGAAGAGGTGAAAAATGCAAAAAGCGGGTTTTGACAACGACAAGTATATCAAAATGCAGTCCGAGCACATTCTGGAACGGATCTCCGGCTTTGGGAAACTGTATCTGGAATTCGGCGGGAAGCTGTTCGACGACTATCACGCCTCCCGGGTCCTGCCGGGGTTCGCTCCCGACAGCAAGATCAGGATGCTGATGCAGCTCAAGGATCAGGCGGAGATCATAATCGTTGTGTCCGCTGAGGCCATCGAGCAGAACAAGGTCCACGCCGCCGTGGGACTCACCTACGACATGGACGCGCTCCGCCTCATCGACGCCTTCACCGATATCGGACTGTACGTCGGATCCGTCGTTATCACCCATTACAAGGCACAGCCCGCCGCGGATAAGTTCATCCACAGACTGGAAAATCTCGGCGTCCGCGTTTTCCGCCACTACCCCATCCCGGGCTATCCGTCCAACGCCAAGCTCATCGTCAGCGAGGAGGGCTACGGCAAGAACGACTATATCGAGACCAAGAGGTCTCTGGTGGTTGTCACCGCTCCCGGTCCCGGAAGCGGCAAGATGGCGACCTGCCTCTCCCAGCTTTATCACGACAACAAGCGCGGGATCAAATCCGGCTACGCCAAATTCGAGACGTTCCCGGTGTGGAACCTGCCGCTGAATCACCCGGTCAACATTGCCTATGAGGCGGCGACCGTTGACCTGAACGACGTGAACATGATCGACCCGTTCCACCTGGAGGCATACGGTCAGACCACCGTGAACTACAACAGGGACGTGGAGATTTTCCCGGTGCTGAAGCTTATCTTCACCGAGATATACGGCGAGTGCCCGTATCAGTCGCCCACAGACATGGGCGTCAACATGGCGGGCTACTGCATATTCGACGACGAGGCGGTGAGAGAAGCCGCGAAGAAAGAGATCATCCGCCGCTATTACAGCACTTTGTGCAAGAGAGCCAACGGCGCCGCGAAGGACGACGAAGTCTACAAGATGGAGCTTCTCATGAATAAGGTGGGGGTCTCCACCGCGGACCGTCCCGTGGTAAAGGCGGCGCTGGACAAAGCCCGCGACACGAGCGGTCCGGCTGTCGCCATCGAGCTTCCCGACGGGCAGCTCGTGACCGGCAAAACGTCACTCCTTCTCGGAGCGTCCGCATCGGCTCTCCTCAACGCGCTGAAGGTCCTCGGCGGCATCAACGACGAGCTGCACCTGATCCCGCCGGTGGTCATAGAGCCGCTGAGCCGGCTGAAGACCCAGGAGCTGGGCGGCCACAACCCGCGGCTCCACGCGGACGAGGTGCTTATCGCCCTCGCCATTTCCGCCACCACAAATCCGGCGGCTGCCCTCGCCATGAAGCAGGTCGACAAGCTGAGAGGGTGCGAGGCGCACTCCACGGTCATGGTCACTGCGGTGGACTCCGGCATTTACAGAAAACTGGGTCTCAACCTGACTCAGGAGCCGGTATACCAGAGCAAGAAGCTGTTTCACAGATAAAAAACTCCCCCGAAAGGAGATATCCGAATGGAAAGACTTGCCGAATTCGTCAAATCCGTCCTGGCGGGCGTGATGATAAGCATCGGAGGGTTCGTTTTCCTCTCCTGCGACAACAAATACGTGGGCGCGCTGGCGTTCTGCGTGGGACTTATTTCCATCGTCCTGCTGGGGATGAACCTTTACACCGGCAGGATCGGCTACACCGTGACGAGCGGCGCGAAACAGCGGATCGATACGGCGCTGTCGGTGGTGGGCAACCTCGTCGGTTGCGTCATTGTCGGACTGCTCTTCTCCCCGGTTGGCAAGGTCGCGGAGCTCTGCACGAAAAAACTTGAG
>CACXCL010000089.1 GCA_902766115.1 uncultured Ruminococcus sp. | reverse complement strand
GTCGAGGCGAACCGCGTGGACGTGGATATAAAGGGCAAACCGGCGCTTATCGCGTACG
Organism: uncultured Ruminococcus sp.; assembly: GCA_902766115.1. GTDB lineage: Bacteria > Bacillota > Clostridia > Oscillospirales > CAG-272 > RUG11130. Next base: position 11,409 of record CACXCL010000089.1, on the reverse strand, counting down.
ATATCAAGATTTACGCTCATCCCGTGATGAAGCTGCTCGGTATCAACTGGCAGCCCACCGACGGCGCCATCAAGGTCTCCCTCAAGTCCGACGCGCTGGCGGGACATGAGAACCTTTGCGTCTATCATATGGAAGACCTCGACTCCGAGCCGGAAGAGATCGGTCTTGTTCACGGCGCGGATTCCACCGTGGAGTTCGACGCTGAGAGCTTCTCCGTGTACCCTGTCGGCGAGGCCGAAACGCCTGCCCGTATATTCTACAAGTTCTACAGCGGCAGTACCGTTCTCGCCACCGAGTACGTCACGTATATCGACGAAGACGACGACGGAACGAAAGAAATAGTCGGATTTTACGATCCCGGTATCAGCGCGGAATACGGTCAGACGTTCCTCGGATGGGCGTTCTCCGCGAATGAAACGGACGAGAACAACATGTTCCAGTTCGACAGCAACGATCCCTCCGAGACCACCCTTCTGTCTCAGCTGCAGACAGTGCTCAACGGTACGTTTCCGGACGAAACGCCGATCAACGTCTACGCAATTTTCAAGGAAGCTTACTACCTCCGCTACATGGTCATGGACGGAGACGGCACTATCGGAATTCTGAAGACAGAGAGCGTACGCGTCGACGCGGCAGATAAAACCGTGACGGTCAACTGTGCTTATTCCGACGCCACCGCCCAGTTTGAGGGCTGGATCGATTCCACAAGCGGAGGAGATCCGTATCCGAACGGCAGTACGATCACCCTCGACCACCATATCGACCTTTACGCCAAAATAGAGGGACGTTACTGGTTGGTATTCAATGCAAACGCTACAGGTGCTCTTTTCACCGGTCCTCAGCTGAGTTACGTCGGCGCAGACGGCACAGAACACAAAACAATTAAACCCAAGGATCCCACAAGGAAGGGGTATATTTTCAAAGGTTGGAACACGGAAGCGAACGGCGACGGGACTTGGTGGTATAAGACCGACGGAAGCGTCAACCTTTTCGGAAGTGTTCTCACCGATGACGTCACCTTGTATGCCCAGTGGGAAGGCGCTCCGAACAGCTATACGGTGATCTACTGGAGGCAGAAGGCTTCCGACGAGGCGGGACTCCCGAACAGTTCCAAGACCTACGACTACGTCGAAAGCGTAGAGTTCTCCGCAAACGTCAAAACTGGCGATCCCGTGACGCTTCCCGCCGGATATGACACCAAGGGAACCACGACGACTACGACGAGCAACTATTACCAGACGCATTATAGCTGGACCGACTGGACCAGCGATATGAAGGTCAGCGCCGACGGTGATACCGTCGTGAACGTGTACTACGACCGCGAGATATACACCCTGCAGTTCCAGATTAGGCAAAACGGGTATTCCTATACTCCCAGCGCTAACGGGACGTGGATTTTCCTGGACGGGGAGTTTGTTGAACTGACCCCCGAAAACGGGAAATGGTATATTCCCGAATACGGCGATATATTTACTCCTTCTGAAGAAATGGAAGAAGTGATGTACGGCGATGTAGACGGCGAAAAGGTAGAATTGACGCCGGTGACAAGCACGTCGACAACAACCTCGACTGTTTTCAAACTCACATCCACACTGACATCAGGTAACGATTATCTTATTGTTAGCAGAAATAGCGCAGGCAGAGGATACGCCCTAGGTCATACGGGAACAAATGTTGCAAATGATGAGGTTACTGTCAACGCCGCGACCGCCTCGATTAACGCGGCGTGGATTGGCGAGTCTGATGTAGAATCAACGTCTGTATGGACTGTTGCAAACGGGTACAACGGGTACACTTTCAAGAACGGCAACGATTATCTCAGGAATAACAACGGATCTTTACAGATATCTACACAAAGTACCAATTGGTCGTTGAGAACCGGTAATCGAAATGGTCTGTATAACGGGAGCTATGACATTTACTATAGCAATAACGCTTTTATTTTAAGTGTAGAGAGATACAGTAACGTTTACCTCTTCGAAAAAAACACGATAACCGAAACGACTACGACCATCACCGGATACACTTACAACGGACAGCCCTATAAAGGTACTCGTTATATAAAATCATATGGCGAGACCGGGAACAAGGTAGAATACACCGGTACGAGATACACACGGTCAAGCAGCAGCTGGAGCACGATCTATATTATCAACGCTCTGTACGGTCATGTGATTATGGACCAGTTTCCGATAGTCGGGACGAACGGAGTGACGTATAATAACGGAGAACGCTGGGATCCTCAGAATGACTCCGTATGGCGGCAGGTTATGGTCGTCGTCGAGACTATGCCGAACAGAAACGTCACTTTCCATTTGGATACAAGTAACCACGGCACAAAACACCTGAACTATTACTTTGAGGCGCTTCCAGGTGAACCTGTTGATTATACTTTTGATGGAGTAGATTATACCTTACACGCAGCGTTAACAGAGAATCTGGGGTATTTGATTCCTGATGATTTTTTGGACATGCAGGGGTTTAATAAAAACACTCTATCAACATCAACCGGAGCCCAGATTTACCTCTACAATGGTATTTATTATTCTGATTCCAGACACAATAATTATGCCTCTGACGTTAATTTCTACTACACCCGCAAACGACACAACATCGATTTCCATTCCTGGGGTGCTCACGTCACGGAAAAAAGTACTCAAAACGTTCCGGGAGTGCCCTACGGCGCAAAAATCACCGATTATATTCCTTCGGATCCGACCAATGGGATGGACGGATACTATTTCGACGGTTGGTATCAGGATCAGGCGTGTCTCGTTCCGATCACCGACGATATGACGATGCCCGACGGCAACGCGGTCTTTTACGCGAAGTGGTCTACATACCGTGTCAGAGTGGTCCTCAACCCCAGATGCACGGACTTCTGGTTCGCGAATAATCAGAACCTTAGCTTCCGCGTCGATTACGGCGAGGGGGTATCGTTCGGAAATATCAAACCCGGCGTCGCAAAACGCCCCGGGTATAAACTGACCGGATGGTATCTCACTCCGGATTTCTCCGGAGATCCTATCAACACGGATCTGGATTATCCGATTACAAAAGACACGCCAGGCGTCGATATGAACTATCAGTCGTCCGACGACTGGACTCACAATGTGTACGGCGACAACGACGGAGCTCATGACAACGTCAAGGGTATCCTGAAGCTTTACGCCCGCTGGCAGCTTGACCTCAAGGAAGGCGCGGTTTACTTCCTTTACGAAGTTGAAGACGGCTACTGCGTTTTTGACGGATCCGGAACAAATCAGACCGTGGTCCCCGTCGACACGACCGCATACGCGCTCGGCTCGAACGTCACCATCGCCGACGCGCCGACGGGTTACGTGGACGGCGTCGACTTCAGAGACTGGATGGTGCTGAACAAAAACGGAGGCGCCTCGAGTTTGGTTTACAGTCCCGGAAACACCGTGACCCTTGAAGAGTCGGAATGGGCAAACTATATCGACGTTGTGCTTGTTCAGGACGAAGAAGGACACATCGGAACGATGAAGGTCGTCCGGCTGAGAGCGCGCTTTACCTCCGTCGGAAACAAGGCGACGACCGTCGTCTTCCACGGTAACGGAGGTGCGATGCCCGACGGATCGACGACTTACACCCAGGTTGTCCCCATCAACGCGTCCATTTCTCTGGCGGTCCAGAGCGAGGCGTTCGTCAAGCCTCACCACTCCATCGTGGGCTGGTCGACGGTTCAGAACCCCGGTGCGGATGACAGAATCTTCTCGGTCGATGAACTTCTTTATGCAAACAATCAGGGCCTTGCGGAAGGCGAGGCCAACCACCTCTATGCCGTGTGGCAGGCAGATATCGAAATCTGCGTCACGGGACCGGACATAGAAGTGATCTATGACGGAGAGTCGCACAGCTCGCCGGATCAGAGACATCCATACGAGCGCTCGTTCATGATTGGCGGAGTAGAGAAAACGAGCGACGAACTCGAAGCTATGGGCATTCAAGTGACGATCCACGATTCCGCTACCGTTCCGGGCTCCGGCGAAACGGTGACGTGGCCGGCGGCGACCGGGACCGAAAGAGGTACCTATACCGCGCGGGATCTCAATAATATTGAGCTTGCTGCGCTGATAGAGATTGCAGGCGCATCCCTTACCGATGATGGAAATTACGCTCAAATCGACGGCGTCAAGTACAAGATCAAGCGCGTTTACACTCCCGCCAAGCTGACAATCCGCGACCTGAAGCTGACCATCACCAAAGAGGTGGCGGGCTCGTTCGCCAATGAGAAAGAACAGTTCAAGTTCACGCTGGTCAGCGTGGAAGGAATGGAAAGCGGGACTTTTGCCGGAACCATTACCAGAACGTTCAACGGTACAACGGTAACGTCTAACGCCACCTTTACCATCGGCGGCACCTTCTGGATGCGCCACGGCGATACCGTCGAGATCATAGGACTGCCGAAGAATAAGGAAGTCGTCATCAGCGAATCGCAAGGCTACTACATCTCGAACTGGAAGCTGAATGACGGTGAACTGACCCACGGCGACAGCGCAGCAGTCACCCTCACGGGCGACGCGACGCTGACGTTCATTAACCGATACGATCCTCCCGCTCCCACGCAGATCGCGATCAAGTTTACCCCGTTCATTATTATGGACATCATCGGGCTGGCGCTGTTCGCGCTGGTGTGGACAAGCAGGAAGAAACGCAGGGGAGGTGACAGCGTATGATACGCTTTTGCCGAACCGGCCCCCCGAGAGGCGCCCCGCTCCGGCGGTCCCGCCCCCGGGAAGGAGAGGACGGTGAGCCCGGCGAAGGCGATTGACTTCGATCGCCTGCCGGCGGTCCACTGACGGCGCGCGGACCGTCATTCCGCGAAGGGAGCTCTCCGGCGAGCCGGAGACGTTCCCGATAACATCCGCTTTTGCTGATCCTCCCCATCCGGAGCGACTTTACCGGAGCGACGGGGCAGGGAGATCGGTTGAAAAATGGCGCCGCCTCCGCGGGGAGGACGGAGAGCCCCGCCCGGGCAAGCCCCGGGTCATCCCCGCACCAAAATAAGAGAAAAACAATATTTTTCACAAATCAAAAAAAGGAGAAAACAAATGAAAAACCTCAAGAAGATCCTGGCCGTCGTTCTCGCAGTAGTCCTGATGGCCGCCCTGAGCGTTACCATGTTCGCTGAAGGCGAAACGACTACGTCGGACAGCAACAGTATTACGCTGAAGAAGGACATTACCGTTACCAACTATAGTGGGTATGCTTACGAGCCTACTATCACTTACACCTATCAGTTGAAAGACGGTCCCGCCGCGGATGCCAGCAAGACCGTAACGGATGGCCAAACTCCTCCGATTACCGCTTCTTTCAAGCAGGGTTTGGTTTCTTACCTTGCAACCGGTGATGCTGCAGTGAAAACAGCCGTATACTCCAGCAACAACGCAGTCTCGGAAGGTTCCACAGTTAGAGAGCTGAAGTGGACGTTTGATCCTGCCAAGTTCCCGAGCGCCGGCGTATATCGTTTCGTGATTGAGGAAACCGGCACTTCTGTAAATCCCGCAAGCATCGGTATCGAACGTTCTACTGATTATGACACCTCCAAGTACCTTGACGTCTATGTAAAGAATGGCGACGCTGGTCTGGAGATTTACGGCATCATACTGGTTGATGATGATGCAACCGTGACAGTCGATTCTGATAAGAGCGAGGGCTGGAACGACGGCGACGACCTCGATTCTTACACGACCTACAATATCACGATCACCAAGAGCATCACCGGCGGCGGCGCTGATATGACAGCTAAGTTCCCGTTCACGGTCAATCTTTCCGGTGAGATGAGCAACGCTAAGATCGCTGTGGAAGGCACTGGTGAAAGCATTTCTAACTGGGCAATTACCGAAGGGACTGACACTGCCGCTGACTCTGCAACTGTGACTGGAAATCTGGGTAATGGCAAGACCATCGTCATCAAAGGACTGCCCACGACTGTAAGTTACACCGTTGCTGAGGCTAACCCGACTCCTGATAAGTATACTGCTACTGTCAATGTTACTGGCGGCACTTCAACCGCTGTGGGTGGACCTCTTGCCGCTCAGGCCGCTTCTTTGGATCTTGTAACCAACGGAGCTCTTTCCGGAACCAGTGAGATTAAGGTTAATGTCACCAACAACCTCGATCTGATCTCGCCCACCGGCGTGATCCTTCGCATCGCTCCGTTCGCCATCATCCTTCTCGCGGGCGTCGCTCTCTTCGTGATCGCACGTCGCCGCAGAGTCGAGGACTAATCGGACAAACAAAACATAACCCGTCATTCCGACGGATAAACCGGGCGCCCCTCTGACGAGGGCGCGCCCGACCCCCGCGGGGTATCGCGGGGACCGCCGTTCCGCGCGCGCCGCGGACGGCTGACGGATGATCCCGGGTCGCCCGGAGTCGTCCGTGAGCCGTTTCAAACCTGATTATTACGGAGATTTTACCATGGATGAGAATAAGAATCCTCTGCAGACCGGCGAGGTCGCGGAAAACGAGCCCGAAGAGCTGACCGAGGCTCAGAAGGCCGACAAAAAAGTGAAAAAGCGCGAGCGCGGAGTGAAGTCGTACCAGCACTTCATCATCAGCGTGATCGCGTTCTTCCTGGTCCTGTGGCTCCTGTTCTTTGTTTTTCTCGGGATCACCACCATGCCGAACGGGGACATGTACCCCAACGTCGGCTCCGGAGACATGGTCATGTTCTACCGTCTGGACAAGACCCCCAAGGCACAGGACGTCATCGTCTTCAAAAAGACCGACGATGAAGGCAAGAAGCTGACCTTTGTCGCCCGGGTGGTCGCCGTTGAGGGCGACACCGTGGAAGTCACCGAGGACGGCGTCCTCAAGGTGAACGGCAACGCCGTCTCCGAGACCAACATTTTCGACAAGACCACCCTGCCTTACGTGGGCAAGGATGCGCCCGAGTACCCGCTGACGCTGGGCAAGGACGAGTGCTTCGTCCTGGGCGACAAGCGCAGCGAGGCGACGGACAGCCGCGTCTTCGGACCCGTCACCAAAAAGGAGATCATCGGCACGGTCATCACGATCCTGCGCCGCAACAATATCTGACGAATCTGACCCGGGGCGACGCCCCCGGAAAAGAGTTCCCCGCCGGGAAACGGCCGGAGGAACGGAAAGGAGGACAGCATGGACGGTCTTCACAATCCAAAACCGAATAAAGCGCCGTCGAAGTCGACGGTCGCCGCTGTTCTCAAAACAGTGGGCAGAAAGGGCGTGTCTGCGATCCGTCTGTTGGCGGGTCTTCTCGCCGCCGTGCTGATGCTGTTCAGCGTGTACGTTCTGTACGATTCGTTCTACACGGAGAAGCAGGCGTTCTCCGCCTGGGACGTACTCCAGTACAAGCCGGAGATCGCCACCGACGGAGCCTCACCGCTGTCCGGCGAGAGCAAGCTGGCGGCGATCAACAAGGACTACCGCTCGTGGCTCACCATGTACGAGACGAACATCGACTATCCCGTGATGCAGGGCAAGAACGACCTGTATTACGCCAGCCACGACGTCTACGGCGACACGAGCCTCACCGGCGCGATCTATCTCGCCGCCGACAACACCGCCGATCTCAGCGACGCGTACAACCTGATCTACGGCCATCACATGGACAACGGAGCCATGTTCGGCGGGCTGGACAAGTACCTCGACAAGAGCTACGCTGAGTCCCACAAGTACGGCGTTCTTGTGACCCCGACGAAGGTGTACGACCTGGAGGTCTTCGCCGTGGCGGACACCGACGCCTACGAGGAAAAGATCATGAGCGTGGGTCCCGGAAGGACCGCGTCCGACGTCATCGGTTATCTGAAAAATCCCTCGAAGCCCACGGTCGTCAAGTATTTTGACGCCAAAGCGGCGGAGGGCGCAACAAAGATCACGGCCATGTCCACCTGCGCCTCTGCGGCGACCAACGGCAGGCTTGTGGTGTTCTGCGTCACCACGCTTCGCAATCTTATCACAGTCGAGATCCCGTCCTACGACGGAATCTACGACGGGCTGACGCATACAGTCAAAGCGACTCCGTCTTACAAGGACGGGACTGTGATCGAATACAGCACCGACGGCGGCAAGACCTGGACCACCGAGCTCCCCTCGATAAAGAACGTGGGGACGGTGGAGGTCATAGTCCGCGCGGTCAGCGAGAACTACGGACGCGCCACCGCTACAGCTACGCTGACGGTCCGTCCCGCGCCCGTGACGGTCACCGCGGTCAACGCCGGCAAGCTCTACGGAGCCGCCGATCCCGCGTTCAACGCGGTCGTGGAGGGTGTGATCGACGGACAAACCATCGTCTACATCGTCACCCGCCCGGGAGCGGGCGTCGACGAGGCGGTCGGCACCTATTACGGCGCAATCGTCCCCTCCGGCGAGCAGTACCAGGGGAACTACGTCATCACCTACGTTCCCGCCGACTTCACCATCGAGGACAGCGGAATGTACATCGGCGCCCGTGGCTACACCGGCGTGTACGACGGCCAGCCGCACTATCCGACAGTAAACGTCAGCCCCGCCGAGGGCACGACTGTGGAGTACAGCACCGACGGCGGCAAGACCTGGACCACGGAAATGCCGTCCATTACGAACGTCGGCGAGATACACGTGCTGATCCGCGCCACCAATCCCGCCTTTGACACGGTCACAGCGGAAGTGGTGCTGAAGATCACCCCGAGAAAAGTCGTCGTCACCGCGAAGAGCGCGTCGAAGACCGAGGGGGACGACGATCCCGAATTCGAGTACACTATCGAAGGCGTGATCGACGGCTTCAAGATCATCTTCAAGATCACCCGCAAGGGCGGCGAGGAGCCCGGCGTATACGAGGGCGCCATCGTTCCCGAGGGCGAGGAGTACCAGGGCAACTATGTCGTCGAGTACGTCCCCGCGGACTTTACCATCACCCCGAAGAAGGTCACCCCTGTGGGTCCCGTCGAGCCGGAACCCGAGACTCATCATCCGTCCGGCGGCAGAGGAGACGCCGCATGGGCGCTGGTGAACCTGCTTTGCGTGATATTCACCGTGTATCTGCTCATCCCGCTGCTCCATCTGAGAGACAAGTTCGGCCGTTCGAAGCTGATGAAGAAGATCAACGGCGAGAAAAACGGTCTGCGAGAGGCGGAGGAGCTTGCTGAGATCGACGAGGCGGAAAAGACGGATATCAACCGTTTCGCGGCGGAGGTCAGAGCGTGGAATCAGGACGGCGCCACCGAAGAGACGGTCGCAGCAGCCGTGGCGGCGTCCGAGGCGATCGGATTCGCAGACGTCACCGAGGAAGAATACGGCGAGGCTGTCGATTCGCTCTACTACCGGGTCAAGAAATTCCTCAGGAGACTGCGCGGCGGCGTGATCGGCGAGATCATCACCGCCATCGGAGCCATCGTGGCGTTCATCCTCACCGAGGATATGCGCAATCCCATGATCCTTATCGACAGGTGGACTCCTTTGATGATTGCCATCCTGCTCGTCGCGTGGATAATCGACGTGCGTCTGGCGAGATACAGAGAGGGTGTCCTCTCCGAGGAGAGGGAAGAAGAGGCCGAGGAAGACAAAGACGAAAACAAACCCGAATAAATAAACGAAACAACGTCCCCGCGGGTCTGCCGACCCGCGGGGTTTCCTTATTGTTATTGATTTTCCCGCACGGATGTGGTAAACTGTAGTCGTAAAAAAACGCGAGAGGAGGCGGGCGCCGTGACCGAGAACGAACTGAAAGAATCTCTCAAATCGCCGGAGGGCGGGTATTTCTTCTACGGCGAAGAAGACTATATGAAACAGCACTACGTCCGCCGCCTGCGGGACGCCGTGCTGTCCGGCGCCATGCTGCCCGAGATGAACCATATAAAGTTCGAGCGCGACGATTTTTCACTTACGGCGTTGGAGGACGCCCTCGTCACTCCGCCCGTCATGGACGAAAAAAAACTGATCGAGATATCAATCCCCGATCTTTCCGCCCTAAAAGAGGAGGAACAGACGGCGCTGAGGGACGTTCTCGCAACGCTCCGGGACTGTCCCGGCACGGTGCTCGTGCTGACCGTCGCGGCCGGAGGCTTCGACCCGGGCAAGCCGAAAGCGCCGTCAGCGTCGCTGAAAGCGTATTCGAAAGTGATAAAGCCGGTGGAGTTTCCCCTTCAGCCGGAGGGGAAACTGATACGCTGGCTTGGCAGGCACGCGTCGGACGCCGGGATCGATGCCGATACGGACGCGCTGAGAGAGATGATCCGCCTCAGCGGGCGATCCATGTTCCGTCTGTCTGCGGAGATCGACAAGGCGTGCGCTCTCGCCCGGTCGAGAGGCGAAAAACGGCTCACCGCGTCCGCGGTGGCGGAGTCTGCGGCGCGCACTCCCGAGGAGGAGGCGTTCGCTCTGGCGAACTCCATCATGCGCGGCGACGCGAAGGTCGCCGTGGATTTCGTGGGACGGGCTCTCCGCCGGGGCGAGGATCCAATAAAGCTGCTCGCGGCCGTGTCGTCGGTGTTCTGCGAGCTTGCCGTCGTCTCCCATCTCGTGAAAGACGGCGCCACCGCAGCGGACGTGGCGGAAAAACTGAAAACTCACTCCTACCGGGCGGGGCTGCTGGTCGGCGCCGTCCGCGGGATAAGGACCGGGACCATGGACAGGGTGATTTCCCTGTTCGCAGATACCGAACAGCAGATGAAGTCCTATTCCACCAAAGCGGACGCCTCGCTTCTGCGTCTCGTCTGCATCGCCGCCGGAGTCTTCGGCGGAGGAGGCAGGCAGTGGAGAAAATAAAGCTCACGGTCCCCGTGATAGTGGAGGGAAAGTACGACAAGGCGGCGCTCAGCCGGGTGATAGACGGCCTTATCATAACCACGGACGGTTTCCGGATATTCAAAAGCGAAGAGAAGCGCGCTCTGATCCGCCGTGTGTCGGAAAACGGAGTGGTCGTCCTCACCGACAGCGACGGCGCGGGAGGCGTGATCCGCTCGCACCTTAACGGGATCGTGCCGAAGGAGAAGATCTTTCCTCTCTACACGCCGCAGATCAAGGGAAAAGAAAAGAGAAAATCCGCTCCGTCGAAGGCTGGATTCCTCGGCGTGGAGGGCGTGGGAGAAACCGTCCTCCGCGATCTGTTCGCCCGTCTCCGTGAGGGTCATCCGGAGCTTTTCGAGGGCGGCGCCGCCGGAAGAGAAGTCGGCGGGATCAGAAAAACGGACTTTTTCGAGCTAGGCCTCTCAGGAGGCGAGAGCTCGTCGTCCCGCCGCGACGAGCTGGCGGAGTCGCTGGGCCTGCCGCGCGGCATGACCGCCAACGGACTCCTCGCCGCGGTGAACATGATATGTACGAGGGACGATTTTCTGGAACTTGCGGGAGAAATACGGAAATGTGGCGAAGAATAACGGGCGTTTCATCCTGAAGCGCCCGGTTTTTTTGATCCGGGCGTTACTT
>CACXCL010000088.1 GCA_902766115.1 uncultured Ruminococcus sp. | reverse complement strand
CGTGTTCCACGCGTTCCTCGGTGAAAAGCTCCCCGACTGGAAAGCGGCGGCGAACCTGGTCCGCAAGATCGCGGAGAACTACAAGCTGCCCTATTACACCTTGTCTCCCACCTATTCGGTATGCGCGGATCACGGATATCTCTCCGGCGAGCAGACGGTCTGCCCCATCTGCGGCAAAAAGACCGAGGTCTACAGCCGTATCACCGGATACTACCGTCCTGTGCAGAACTGGAACGACGGTAAGGCCCAGGAATTCAAGGACCGCAAGGTCTACGATATCGGCCGCTCCGTGCTGAAGCACACAGGCCCGAATCCGGCTCCCGTGGACGAACCCTCCGAGGAAGTCTGCGAGCCCGCGCCGAAGGCGGCAGCTGCCGACTGCGATATCATCCTGTTCAAGACTCCCACCTGCCCCAACTGCAAGGCGGCGGCGGCTCTGCTTGACAAAGCCGGCGTCGCATACGAGGCGAAAAACGCCGACGAGGAACGGGAACTCGTGGAGATGTTCGGCGTCAAGCAGGCGCCTACCCTGGTGATCGTCAAAGCCGACGGCTTTGAAAAATACAGAGGCGTGTCAGACATCAAAGGCTGGATCATGAACAGATAAAACGGCCCCGTGCCGTTGTAGGGGGATGTTTCATATCGCGCGGACGCGCCGGATGGGACATCCCCTTTTGAAACAAAACGCGCCGCTGACGCGGCGGAGGAGAGAATAAAATGTACGATATCATCGTTGTCGGTGGGGGACCCGCCGGAATGACCGCCGCGCTGTACGGGCTGAGGAACGGCAAGACTGTCCTCGTCATCGAAAAATCGGGATTCGGAGGACAGATCACCCACTCCCCAAAGGTGGAGAATTATCCCGGGACCCTTTCCATGAGCGGAAACGAGTTTGCGGATAAGACGCTGGATCAGATACTCGCTCAGGGAGCGGAGATCGAGATCGACACCGTGGTCGGGATCGACGACCTCGGCGACCGGAAGGTCGTCCGCACCGAATGCGGTCAGTTTGAGGGAAAGACGGTTGTGATCGCCACCGGCGTGCGCCACCGTATGCTGGGACTCGAGGGGGAAAACGAGCTCGTGGGCGAGGGGATCTCCTTCTGCGCGGTCTGCGACGGCGATTTCTACACCGGCAAGTCGGTCTGCGTGGCGGGAGGCGGCAACTCCGCGCTCCAGGAGGCGATCCTCCTCGCGGGAAAATGCCGGGAGGTGACCATGCTCCAGGATCTGCCGTATTTTACAGGCGAACCGCGTCTGCAGGAGGTGCTCTTCTCCCGGGAAAACGTAAAAAAATACGCCGGAGTGAAGATAACGAAGCTTGTGACCGGCGACAGCGGCTTCCGGGGAGTTGAGATCGAGGATCCCTCCACCGGAGAGAAACGCGAGATCCCCTGCGACGGTCTTTTCGTCGCCATCGGGCTCATCCCTGAGAACCAGTCGTTCCGCGATCTCTGCGATCTCAACGACTACGGCTATTTCGACTCGGGCGAGGATTGTGAGACGAAAACTCCCGGCGTGTTCGTGGCGGGAGACTGCCGGTCCAAAAGGGTGCGCCAGCTGACAACCGCTCTCGCAGACGGCTCCACCGCCGCGCTGGCGGCCTGCCGTTATATCAACGAGAGCTGATCGGGATCGGAACGACCCGTAAAACGGGACCCGGGCGAAAGCCGGGTCCCGTTTCTGAATAAAAATAAAATATTTACGCTTTTATTATTGAAAGATACGCCGTGATGTGGTATGATTACGTGGTCGCTGTTTTATACTGTGGATCGGACTTTAAGAAAGGAGTGGTATCGTGGTATTCGGACGGCACATAAACAAATATTACCTGAGATACGCTCTGCCGCTCCTCATCGGCCTTGCGACCCTTGTGGCGGTGGACTATCTGCAGCTGATCATCCCGAATATGTATCAGATGGTCGTCAACGGGATGAACACCGGTTACGTCACGGTGAACGGCGCGAAGGTCGCTTTTGACATGAACTTCGTCCTGGACCGGATATGCCTGCCCATGATAATAATCATCTGCTGCATCACCGCCGGGCGGTTTCTGTGGAGGATCATGTTCTTCGGCTCAGGAATCCGGGTCTCCACCCATATCAGAGACAAGATGTTCGACAACGCCAAGGACCTGAGCCGGGAGTACTATCAGGTCAACAAGGTGGGCTCTCTGATGAGTCTGTTCACCAACGACCTGGAGACCGTGCGCGAGTGCTTCGGATGGGGCGTCATGATGTTCTTCGACGCCCTCATCATGGGAACTTTGGCAATTGTAAAAATGTGGAGGATGAACCAAGTCCTCGCCCTGCTCTCCCTTATTCCCATGGCGCTTCTGCTGGCCTCCGCCACAGTGGTGGGGCGGCACATGATGATCAAATGGGACAAGCGGCAGGAGGCGTTCTCAAAGCTTTCGGATTTCTCTCAGGAGAGCTTTTCCGGCATCGCGGTGATCAAGGCATTTGTAAAAGAAGCCCGTGAGCTGATGGCGTTCAAAAAGCTGAACGTGGAGAACGAAAAGGCCAACGTGGAGCACACGAGAGCGTCAGTCCTGCTCCGTATCCTGGTGACGCTTTTCGTTGAAAGCGTGATCTGTATAATCCTCGGATTCGGCGGATATCTGGTCTGGAAAGGCACGTTCAACGCCGGTCAACTGGTGGAATTCATCGGCTATTTCAACGCCGTGGTCTGGCCCGTCATGGCTGTCTCCGAGCTCATCGATATGACCTCCCGCGGGCGGGCGTCACTGAAAAGGATCAGCGAGCTGCTTGACGCGGAGCCGGCGGTCCGCGACAGAGAAGGCGCGGTCCCGCTGCCGGAGATCCGGGGCGATATCGAGTTCCGCGACCTTACGTTCAGATACCCCGACGGGGAGCATGACGCGCTTCACAACATGTCGTTCAAGATCAACGCCGGCGAGAGCGTGGGTCTGGTGGGAAAGACCGGATCCGGCAAATCCACCGTGGTCGAGCTGATCCTGCGCACGTACAACGTGGGCGACGGGATGCTGTTCATCGACGGGCACGACGTGAACGACGTGACGATAAAATCCGTACGCGCCGGATGCGCGTACGTCCCGCAGGACAATTTCCTCTTTTCCGACACCATCGAGAGCAACATCGCTTTCGGCGTGGAGGAGAATTTTGACCGCGAAAACGTTATCCGGGCGGCGAGGCTCTCCGACGTGGACGACGACGTGGACGAATTCCGCGAGGGATACTCCACCGTTCTCGGAGAGCGGGGCGTGACCGTGTCCGGCGGTCAGAAGCAGAGGATCAGCATCGCCCGGGCGCTGATGAAGGACGCGCCGATCCTCATCCTCGACGACTCCGTTTCCGCCGTTGATACGGGAACGGAAAAGACCATACTCACAAACCTGCGGGAAACGAGACGCGGCAAGACGACGATCCTCATTGCCCACAGGATCTCCACCATCGAAGGGATGGACAAGATCGTATTCATTGACGACGGCCGCGTCGCCGCCGTGGGTTCTCACGAGGAGCTTATCTCCGTCTGCCCCGACTACGCCCGTATGGTAAAGCTCCAGGAGCTGGAGAGCGAAGGGGGTGAGCGCCGTGACTGAGTACCTTCCCCTTCTTATCGTCGGCGCCATCGTCGGCGTGATCTCCGTGATCTTCTCCGTGGCGTTCGCCCTTGAGAAAAACAAGCGCGACACCATGGGCTTTGACAGGAACATGAGCGACAGGGAGATCATAAAAAGGCTGCTGAGATACGCAAAGCCTCATGCTCCGGCGTTCATCCTTGCGCTGTTCATCATGCTCCTCTCCATAGGATACGACGTGGCGTCCCCCATGCTGGTGGGTCACATCGAGGAGACGGTGAAAAAGGCCGGATTCGCACTTCCCTATCTGTACTCAGTGATCGCGGTGTACGCCGTGATCCTCGTCGTCAGCATGATCTGTACCTATCTGCAGGCGATCATACTCCAGAAAACCGGACAGAAGATCCTCTCGAAGATCCGCGAGGACGTGTTCACGCACATCGAGTCCCTCTCCCACGCACAGCTCACCGAAATGCCCGTGGGCAAGCTGGTGACCCGCGTCTCCAACGACCCGGATCATATTTCATACATGTTCACAAACATCCTTGTGACGCTGGTCAAAAACTTCATGGTGATCTTCGGGGTGCTGGGCGCCATGCTGGTGCTGAACTACGCCCTGACGCTGATGGTGCTGTGCTTCGTGCCGTTTGTGATACTGTTCACGGTGATATTCCGCAAGTTCTCGCGGAAGGCCCACCGCCGGGTCAACGACGCCACCACGGATATAAACACCTACCTGTCCGAAAACCTCTCCGGTATCGGCATCACACAGATATTCAACATGGAAAACCGGAAAATGGACGAGTTCCTCGTCAAAAGCCGCCGTCTCATGAAGGCGCGGCAGATGATGCTCGTCGTCTTCGGCGTCTTCCGTCCCATGGTGTATCTCCTTTATAACGCGTCGGTCATGTGCCTGTTCTACTTCGGCGCTCGCGGGTATATCAAGGATACCGCGTTCCTCGGTCAGGTGATAACCTCCGGCACGGTGGTGTCGTTCTATATGTATATCAAGTCGTTCTTCAACCCCATTCAGAATCTGGCGGAGCAGTTCGACATGCTCCAGAGGTCCTTCGCCTCGGCGGAGAAGATCTTCACCGTCATGGATATCGAGCCCACCGTGGTGGACGAGCCGGACGCCGTGGAGATGGACGGGATCCGCGGCGACATCGAGTTCCGAGACGTCTGGTTCGCCTACAAGGAGGACGAGTGGGTGCTGAAGGGAGTGTCCTTCAGAATCGACGCCGGGCAGACCGTGGCGTTCGTGGGAGCGACGGGCTCCGGAAAATCCACGATCCTGTCCCTCATCTGCCGTAACTACGATATCCAGCGCGGGCAGATCCTCATCGACGGCGTGGACGTGAAGAAGATCAAGCTGTCTTCCCTCCGTTCACACTTCGGGCAGATGCTTCAGGACGTGTTCCTGTTCTCCGGCACGATCCGGTCGAACATCGTCCTCAGGCGCGACGACTTCACCGACGAGGAGATCATGGCGGCGTGCCGCTACGTCAACGCGGACACGTTCATAAACAGGCTTGACCTGGGGCTCGACGAGGTGGTCCGGGAGAGAGGAAACAACTTCTCCGCGGGGCAGAGACAGCTCCTGAGCTTCGCCAGGACCATCATCCACAAGCCGTCGGTGATCATCCTCGACGAGGCCACCGCCAACATCGACACGGAGACCGAGCTTTTGATCCAGGACTCCCTGGAGAGGATACGGAACATCGGGACCATGCTCGTGGTGGCGCACCGTCTTTCGACGATCCGGCACGCGGACAACATCATCGTCCTCTCCGACGGCGAGATCGTGGAGGAAGGCGACCATCAAACTCTGCTGGAAAAGCGCGGCAGATATTACCGGCTGTACACGCTGCAGTTCGACCGGGAAAAACTGCTTGAAAAGGCGGAAAGCTGAAAAGCGGGGCTTCCGCTCTGAGACGCCCGTCGCAAAAGCAAGGCATAAAACAAAACTGAAATGAAAAATCCACAGGTTTCATCCTTTTCAGGTGATGATCCTGCGGATTTTTTCATTTTTTCGTGTTTTGCCTATCTGCATTTATGCGGCTTCCCCGGCGTTATTACCCGACGCGGAGCCGTTTGATACGGGCGGTATTCATTGCTTGTTGAAAGCGTCGTTTTTATCCTCCTCGGAGGCTCCGACCGCAACTCTGTCTATCTCCTCGTCCGGATGCCAGAGGTAGCTCAGGTGCATCTCCGTGCCGTTCAGGATCTTCTTAAGGTTGACCACGTGGCGTCCGAGTATCGCCGCCACAGCCAGGACCATGACCAGAGAGCCGAACAGATCCCGGGTCCGGATCCCGTAGTACACGAGGAAGATCACCGAGGCGGTGGTTGGCACCACGCAAATATAGTCGGTGACGAGCGCAAGTACGACCTCGCCCGCCAGCATGATGAGGAACAGCCTCCAGTCGAAGGCGAGGATCATGCCGCCGAGGCAGGCAAGTCCCTTGCCACCCCTGAAACGCATATAGAACGGAAAGATATGTCCGAGTATACAGAACGTGCCGCATACTGCAAGAGCCGGGAAAAATCCCGGGAACAGAGTCCTGCACAGCAGGATGGCGAAAAACGCCTTCAGAATGTCGAACAGGGAGCAGAGGACGCCCGTGACCTTGCCGAACAGGATCAGCGCGTTTGAGCCGCCGGCGTTGCCGGAGCCTTTTTTCCTTATGTCGAAGCCCTTGATCCGCCCTATGATGTAGGACGGGTTAACGACGCCGATCGCGTACCCTATGAGGGCGCAGAAGATCCATTCCATATCAGGACCCGCCGCCGGCGACCACGCGGTACTCCGTCACGCCGAGGACGGTCTCGCCGTCGATCTGAAGAGAGGTAGGCTGATCGAACCTGACGGTGACGTCCCGCCCCTTCAGGACTGCCACCTGCTCGGTGTGGTTCACGTGCTCGCCCTTGAAGATGGACGGGAACGCCATGAGGGTCCTGAGACGGCCCTTGCCGTACATCAGCACGGTGGTGACCGTTTCGTTTTTCAGCCTGTCCTGCTCAGGCGCCGCCATCATGCCGCCGCCGTAAAAACGACCGTTCATGGTGGGAGCGATCCATACCTTCTTATACTCCTTCGTCACGCCGTCGATCGTGACCGTGGCATCACGGGGCGCAAAGTGGAAAAGCAGTCCCTTGATGGCGATGGAGGTGTAGTTGATGGGCTTGTCAGACGCCTCGCGCATTTTATCGCCCACCTCGCAGCAGTATCCGTCTATACCGAAGCCTATACCGTTGATGAAACGACAGGTCTTGCCGTTCACTGTGACCGTGGGAAGGTTTTTGACGTACTTCCCTATCAGCACCGGCTCGTCGGGGGAGGTCCCCAGGTCGCGGAGAAAGTCGTTGCCGGTGCCTGCGCCGCAGAAATATATCTCTTCGGGGATATCAATTCCCTCTACGTCGTTGATGAAATGATTGAGAGTGCCGTCGCCGCCGACGAGATAGTATTTGTCGTCCGCGGGGAACCGGGCGAAGTATCCGCCCACGTCGATGACGGTCGTCACGTCGGTCATGTCGGCGACTTCCCCGAGCTTGGTCTTCAGAGCCTCAGCCGCCGCCTTTCCCGTGAAATTGTTCGATTTGGGGTTAAAAAGAATGTGAATGCTCATTGTTTCCTCCTGAAAAGCGTTCTTTTGATGATAATATTTTAACATTCTTTTCGAATTTTTTCAACAAAAATCGACAAACGGAGACCCGAGATCAGTCTCTCCTCATCCGCTTCGGAAACTTGCACAAATTCCTGAGCTTATTTTTATACCAAATTTACAATGGACGGGGAAAGCAAAAAAAGATATAATATTGCTATGGCTTTTTTTCGTATACTGCTCGGATCCTTTTTCCCGAGCGGACAACTCGCCTCATTGGAAAAGGATTCTCCGGCTCGCAAAATTCTTTCTTTTTTGCAATATGGCTGAATTCTCACCGTCTGTCCCCAACACGGCGGACCGCGAAACGAAAGGAAACAGAAAATGAACTTCAAAAGAATTCTTTCACTGATCTGCTCCGTTATCATGATATTCTCCGCGGCGGCGGTTATTCCGTCCGGCGCCGCCGGGGATCTCCCGTTCCGGGACGTTCCGGAGAACAAGTGGTTCTTCAGTCCGGTAAAGACCGTGTATGAGGCGGGGATCATGAACGGGATAACGGAAGACACG
>CACXCL010000087.1 GCA_902766115.1 uncultured Ruminococcus sp. | reverse complement strand
GGTGCTGGACCGGGGCGAGCGGATGATGCGCGCCCTGAGGCAGAAGCGTTTTCTGCCCCTTCCCGACTGGAAGCAGGCGCTGACCATCTACTCCGTATCCGGCGGCTTCGCCGCGGACGTGGAGCCCGACGGGATCGAGCGGTTCTGCGACTCCCTCTGCGACTTTTTCGAAAACGAGCGTCCGGCTCTTGTCAAAAAACTTGAGACCGGCGCAAAAATGGACGGAGAAACGGAAAAAGAGGTGCGCGACTCCGTCGCGGCCTTTAAGGAGACGGTGTCATGCCGAGCCTGAGAGAACTGAAAAAACGGCTGAAAAGCGCCGGGACCATCGAGCAGATCTCCGCCGCCATGCGGACCGCCTCCACGGCGAAGTACGTGAAGGCGAGCTCGTCCCTGACGGGTTTCGCGCCTTACGCCGCCGTGCTGAAGGAGGCGCGCGGCCTCGCCGGAGGCGGGTCCGGCGATACGGACTCCCCTGAGGGACGCGTCGTCGTCCTCGTATCCGGGAACCGAGGCCTCTGCGGAGGGTACCATCACGAGCTTTTCTCATTTTTCGGGAACACGGTCCTGCGGGACGGCGACACGGTGATCGCCGCCGGCAAAAAAGCGGCGGATTTCTGCCGCGCGAGGAACATCCCCGTCGCCTCGACGTTCGATTGTTCCGACGTGCCGTCCTTCTCCGAGGCGAAAGAGCTTTTTTCCGTCGTCCGCAGCGCGTCGGAGGGCAAAAAAAGCGTCTTTGTGGTGTTTCAGCGGTTCGTCAACATGATGAAGTCGGTCCCCGTGGCGGAAGAGCTCTCGCCCGGCCGCGGGAGCGGAGACCTGGAAAGCGGCGGGATGATCTTCATCCCCGACCGCGCCGCGGTGGCGGACTCCCTCGACGAGCTGGTCCCACCATCGGAGTTATATGAAAAACTGCTTTCCGCCTCGGCGGCTGCGCAGGCCGCCACCGCGGTGGCGATGCGCTCCGCCGGGGATAACGCGAGACAATCCATCTCCTCCCTCAGCGGCAGGATCAACCGCATGAGGCAGGCTTCCGTCACCGAGAGCGTGCTCGAAACGTCCGCTCAGATCAAGGAGTGATAATATGGGCGCAAAAGGACTCATTACACGAATAATCGGTCCCGTGGTGGACGTGAGCTTCGGCGAACGCCCGCCGGAGATCTACAACGCACTGTCCGTTATGACGGAGAAGGGACCCCTTCTGCTCGAGGTGGCTCAGCAGCTTGAGGGGAACGAGGTGCGGTGCATCGCCATGCACTCCACCGACGGTCTGTCCCGGGGCATGACCGCCGAGGACACGGGCTATCCCCTGTCCGTCCCCGTGGGAAAAGGGACTCTCGGCCGCATGATCGACGTCAGCGGGGCCCCCATCGACCGCGGCGGCCCCGTGGACGCCGGGGAAAGGTGGCCCATCCACCACGCGGCGCCTCCCTTCACCGAGATCGCCCCGGCGGAGGAGATCCTGGAGACCGGGATCAAGGTCATCGACCTTATGACCCCCTACGCCAAGGGCTCGAAGATCGGGCTTTTCGGAGGCGCGGGCGTCGGCAAGACCGTCCTCATAATGGAGCTGATACGCAACATCGCCTTCGAGCACGACGGTTATTCCGTGTTCGCCGGAGTGGGAGAGCGTTCCCGCGAAGGGTACGACCTGTGGCAGGAAATGAAGCAGTCCCGGGTCCTCGACAAAACCGCTCTCGTCTTCGGGCAGATGAACGAGACCGCCGGAGCCCGCCTGCGGGTGCCGCTGGCGGGGCTTACCATCGCCGAATATTTCAGGGAGCATTCTCATAAAAACGTACTGCTGTTCATCGACAACATATTCCGCTTCACCCAGGCGGGCTCGGAGGTGTCGGCGCTTCTCGGGCGCATGCCCTCCGCCGTGGGCTATCAGCCCACTCTCGCCAGCGAAATGGGCAAGCTGCAGGAGCGCATCGTTTCCACGAAAAACGGCTCCATCACCTCCGTCCAGGCCATCTACGTCCCGGCGGACGATCTGACGGACCCGGCTCCCGCCACCACGTTCGCGCATCTGGACGCGACGACGGTGCTGTCCCGCTCCGTGGTGGAGCTGGGCATCTACCCCGCCGTGGCGCCGCTGGACTCCGGATCGCGTTTCCTCGCTCCGGAGACCGTGGGCGACCGCCACTACAACACGGCGAAGGAGGTGGGGAGGATCCTGCAGAGATACAACGAACTCCAGGATATGATCGCCATCCTCGGCATGGACGAGCTCTCCCCGGAGGACCGTCTGACCGTGCGCCGGGCGAGAAAAGCCCAGCGGTTCATGAGTCAGCCCTTCCACGTGGCGGAGGGCTTCACCGGCACCCCCGGCAAATTCGTCCGGATCGAGGACACCGTCAGGGGATTCGAGGCGATACTGGGAGGCGACTGCGACGACATCCCTGAGCAGTTCTTCCTCATGAAGGGCACCGTGGACGACGTGTTCGACGACTATAAGAAATCGGGTGACGCAAAATGAAAAAGCTGCTCCTGACCGTGCTGACGCCGTCGGGATGCGCCGCGGAGGCGGAATGCTCCTCGGTCACGCTGTTCGCCCGCGACAACGACGCGGGTGAAGGAGGCGGGAGCGTGGGGATCCGTCCCGGCCACCTGCCCGCGGTGATCGCGCTGGCTCCGGATTCCGTGGTAAAAGGCTCGTCCGGCGGGCAAACCGTCGTGTCGGTCACCGTCTCCGGAGGCTTCGCCGAGGTGCGGGACGACAAGGTGACCGTCGCCGCCGAATCGGCGTTCTGACCGAAAGATCGCGTCATCCTCTCCGGTATTATCCGATTTGTATCACCTTCTATTGACATATTTCCTCTTTTGTGTTATCCTTTTCTTGTTCGGGAGGTGGGATTTTGAAAAAAATCAGAGTTTTGTTCCCGTTCGTGGAGGCCGGGCTCGGTCACATCATGCCCATGCGGGCCATCATCGAGACCTTCTCCGAAAAATACGGAGACCGGGTCGAGGTCGTCGCATCCGAGTTCTTCACCGAGACAGGAGACAGCCACCTCGCAAAATACGAGCAGACGCTGTCGAACCAGGTGCGTACATATAACAGGGTCCCCGCCATCGGACACTGCGCT
>CACXCL010000086.1 GCA_902766115.1 uncultured Ruminococcus sp. | reverse complement strand
CCGGGAGACCTACGAGAAGGGGCAGTTCACCATCCCCTCGGACACCGCCTGCTACCCCGCGAAGCTGATGCACGGTCACGTGGAGGAGCTCATCGAGCGGGGCGCGCAGATGATATTCTACCCCTGCCTCACCTATAACGTTGACGAGCACGCCTCCGTCAATCACTATAACTGCCCTGTGGTGGCGTATTATTCCGAGCTGTTGGCGGGAAATCTGGAGGACACCGGAAATTCCCGGTTCTTCTATCCCTATCTCAACATCAACAACAGGCGCGCTCTCGCCTCGGAGCTGTACCGCTATCTGGACGGACCGGCGACGGGGCTCACGAGAGGCGAGGTGAGAAGAGCGGTGAACGCCGGATTCGAGGCGCAGGAGAAGTATGTCGCCGCTGTGCGCCGGGAGGGGGAGGCGGCTCTCGCCTACGCCCGGGAATGCGGCAAGAGGATCATGATCCTTGCCGGCAGGCCGTACCACATCGACGAGGAGATCTGCCACGGCATTGACAAGCTGGCGCTGTCCCTCGGATTCGTTGTGGTCAGCGAGGACAGCGTGGCTCATCTCACCGAGGTGCCGGAGGTGCGGGTGCTGAACCAGTGGACCTATCACGCGCGGCTTTACCGGGCGGCGAGGTACGCCACGGAGCACGACGACACGGAGCTGGTGCAGCTGGTGTCCTTCGGCTGCGGCGTGGACGCCATAACCACCGACGAGGTCCGCAGGATCCTTGAGGAGGGCGGCAAATACTGCACCCAGATCAAGATCGACGAGATCACCAATCTCGGGGCGGTGAAGATACGGCTCCGGAGTCTGCTGGCAGCCATCGAGGAGAGGGAAGCCGCAAAAGAGGAAAACGCGTAAGGATAGGCCTATGGAACAAAACTACATACAGTATACGAAAGAGATGAAGAAGGACTACACGGTCTTCATCCCCAACATGCTCCCGATACATTTCAGCCTCATCGCCCGGGTCATGAACAACTACGGGATCCGCGCCGAGGTGCTCAAAACGTCGGGGCCGCACATCGGGGAGACGGGACTGCGGTACGTCCACAACGACACCTGTTACCCGGCGATCCTGGTCATCGGGCAGTTCATCGACGCCATCCGCAGCGGGAAGTACGACCCCCGCAAGGTGGCGCTGATACTGTTCCAGACCGGCGGCGGATGCCGGGCGTCGAACTACATATCCCTGCTCCGGAAGGCGCTGAAACGCGCCGGGTACGGGTACGTTCCCGTGATCTCCTTCAGCCTGGCGGGGATAGAGAAGCACCCGGGCTTCAATCTGTCTCTCGGGATGCTCCACCGGATGCTCTACGCCGTGACCTACGGCGATCTGCTGATGACCGCCGTCAATCAGACGAAGCCCTACGAGGTACACCGAGGTGAGGCGGAGCGCAAGGCGGAGGAATGGACCGAGCGGCTCACCGCGGAAATGGCGGAGAAGAGGATCTCCTACCGCCGGATCAAGAAGAACTACCGCGCCATCATCGACGACTTCGCCTCCATCGCGAAAAAGGAAAAAGAGACGGTCAGGGTGGGCGTCGTAGGGGAGATCTTCGTGAAGTACTCGCCCCTCGGGAACAACAATCTGGAGGATTTTCTCGTGTCCGAGGGCGCCGAGGTGGTGGTCCCCGGTCTGCTGGACTTCTGCATGTACAGCGTCTACAACGGGATAGTGGATCAGAAGTTATACGGCCGTGCGCCGGTGAAGGCTTTTTTCAGCCGGTTTGCGTACCGGTTCCTGCTTAAAAAACAGCGGGACGTCATCGACATAATGAAGGAGGAAGGGACCTTCCGCCCCTACACGCCCTTCGACCACACCGTGACCCTGGCGGACGGGTACATAAGCCACGGCGTCAAGATGGGCGAGGGGTGGCTGCTGACCGCGGAGATGCTGGAGCTCGCCGAGTCAGGCGCGCTGAGTATCGTCTGCACCCAGCCCTTCGGATGCCTGCCGAACCACATCTGCGGCAAGGGGATGATGAAGCCCGTCAAGGAGGCGAATCCGGCGATAAACATCATCGCCATAGACTACGACACCGGCGCCAGCGTGGTGAATCAGCAGAACAGGATCAAGCTGATGCTCACGGCGGCGAAACGACCCGAGACGGCGGAGACGGCGACGGAGGCGGCGGAGCAGCCGCAACCGCAGCCGCTGCCGCAGTTATGATCGCCCTTCGGGCGAGTTTGGAACTATGATTGCCTTCGGCAGGTTATGAGCTGCCTGCGGCAGCGTTATTACGTGCGAGCGCTTTCTCAGAGAAGAGAGAAGAGGATCGTAAAAAAACGCAAACGGCGTGCCGTTTGCGTTTTTTCGGGAGGAACGGGTTCCTTTTCCGCATGACGGCCGCTGAATTATTCAAATCCGTTGCAATTTTTATTCCTCTATGATAAAATAATCATATGTAATTCCCTCACACGCGCGAGGCGGCGGCCGGGGGCCGTCTTTCCCCTTTCCCCGGCTTCGGAGGAGGTCAAGATCCCGTGAAAAAATTCGACAAGGTCCTGTCCGTGATCTACGCGGTCTGCGGCTCCGTCGCCGCGGTATGCTTCGGCGCGTACCTGATAAAACAGTTCTTCTATCCAGAGGGGAGGTTCCCCCTTTTCGTGGCGTCGGCGGTGCTGCTCGCCGTGGTCCTGCCCGTCCTTTTCCGCAAACCGCTGCGCCGACTGCTCGGCAAGGCCTATCCGGTCCTCAAGGCCGTCATGTGCGCGGGGCTGCTGTTCTTCACGGTGTCCTTTGCCGTCCTCTGCGCCGTGATCGGCGCCCGGGCGGGCGAGGCGAGGGTCCCCGCTCCCGATTACGGGGAGGGGACGGTGTTCATCGTCTTCGGCGCCAAGACCGAGCGCGACGGGCGGCCGTCGGTGGTCCTCGCCGCGCGGCTGGACCGGGCTGTCGAGGCGATGGAGAAGACCCCGGGCAGCGTGTGCATCGTCTCCGGCGGGCAGGGATCGAACGAGATCCGCCCCGAGGCGGATTCCATGCGCGACTATCTTATCTCCCGCGGGATCCCTGACGAAAGGATCATTCCGGAGCCCGAGTCTCACAACACGGCGGAGAACATCCGTCGGTCCATGGAGATCCTGAAGGGGATGAAGGGCGTTCGCCGGGTGGTGTGCGTGTCCACCTTCACCCACGTGGGCAGGATCCGCATACTCGCCGGGCGCGAGGGGCTCGAGGCGGAATTCCTCGCCTCACCCTACCCGAAAAAGGAACTGATCTTCCCGAATCTCGTGAGAGAATATCTGTCATACGCGAGAACGTATCTTATAGGCTACTGAAAAAAGACAGAAAGGAAACCGAACATATGAAATCTCTTTGGGTGCGTCTGCTCGCCGCGATCCAGGCGGCGATCCTTGTCCTTTTCCTCGTCTCATGCGTCGCGGGCACGGCGAGACCCGGGAAGGAGTCCGTCTACCGTCCGGGCGAGGTCGGGACCGATCCCGACACCGGACACGACACCCGGATCGAAACGGAGACCGAACCCGTCACCGAGCCCTCCACCGGGACCGACACGGAGGCGGCGACGGAAACCGAGCCCGCGGAAACGGTCCCGCCGGACGTGCCGCCGGAGATAAACTACGACGTGAACGCGCATCTCGGCTCGAATACCGTCCTCATCGACGCGGGCCACGGCTACGGCGATCCCGGATGCACGTCCAAGTACCTGAAGGGCGAATACGAGGTGACGATCGCCTACGACATGGCGTGCCTGCTCAGGGACGAGCTGAACAAACGCGGTTATCAAACGGTGATGCTGAGGGACGGAGAGTCCTTCCCGAACGAGAGGGAGATACTCTCCCGGGCGAAGGACCTGGGGATGTTCGTGAAGGAGAACAACATAAACGAGAACAACGTATTCCACGCCTACGAGCGCACGCTCTGGGCGGACGTGATGAACCGCGACACGCCCTTCGCCCTGATGATCTCCCTGCACGTGAACTCTCTGCCTGCGGCGGAGGAGGTGCGGGGCACGGAGATCTACCACTGCGTCGACAACGGATGCGCCGCGCCGTCGGAGCTTCTCGCGACGATCATCGAGGAACACGTCAGGTCCGACTTCGGCGTGCGCGTGAAGCGCGAGGGGACCGTGTGGTCCGACTCCTACATCGTCACGAAATGGACGGAGATGCCGTCGGTGCTGGTGGAGATGGCTTACGCCACGAATCAGGACGACGCGAAGCTGCTGTTCGACAAGGAGTGGCGGAAGGAATACGTCGGCTCCCTCGCCGATTCCATCGACGAATACATGAGTAAAAGAGGGTAAAAGTGAGAAATATCATAAGGGCGGCGGCGCTGTTCTGCGTCGCGGCGCTTGCCGTCACGGCGCTGGTCTCCTGCGGCAGGCACGACGAGGACGAAATAAAAAAAGCGGCGGCGGAGCTTATCGAAAAATCCTATGAGATAAACGAGATCTTCTTCGGCGAGGGTCTGCCTCTCGCCGAAGAGGAGGAATACGCCTCCACCTTCCCGGGATACGCCGTGCCCGCGCCGTCTGTCGATCCCGACAGCGGCGACGACATGACCTATTACATGGTCTCGCCGAAGACGGGGTATTTCAGCGTGGACGACATCAAAAAGGGGACCCTTGCGGTGTACACCGAGGAATACGCGGAGCCGCTTTTCGACATGGCGTTCTCCGGTTTTGCGGTCACGGTGGGCGGCGACAGGACGGAGCGCACCGACGCCGTGTCCTACGCCCGGTACATCGACACCACGGCGGGGTATCTCGGCATGAGAAAGCTTGCGGATCACGAGATCCTGCCTCTGGGGCGGACCTACGACACCTCCGCCATGACCGTTGTGAAGAACCGGGGCAACGAGGCGTCGGTCTCCGTAAAGTCGTTTGTGGACGGCAAGGACGCGGGGGAGATAGAGATCGCCCTGAAGCTGACCGGCGACGGCTGGCGGCTGGACAGCCCCACGTACTGACGGGGAGGAGGTCCTTCGGTGAGACTCGACAGATTCATCACCTCCGACGGGCGGCTGAGCCGCCGCGAGGCGTCCTCTCTTGTGCGGCGGGGGCTCGTCACCGTGAACGGCGGGACGGTCCGCGCGCCTGATTTCCGCGTGGATCCCGAGGCGGACGATGTGGTCGCGGACGGCAGGCGTATCGTATGGCGGAGGAACACCTACATCATGCTGAACAAGCCGGCGGGGTACGTAAGCTCCACCGAAAAGGGAAAGACCGTCATGACTCTCCTCGGCGACGAGGCGGGGCGGCCGGGTCTTTTTCCTTGCGGGCGGCTCGATGCGGATACAGAGGGGCTGCTTCTCATCACCGACGACGGTGCGCTCGGCCATCTTCTGCTGTCGCCGCGCCGCCACGTGGAGAAGGAATACCTGTTCAGATGCGACCCGCCTCTCGGCGAAAAAGGATTCGACATACTGAGATCGGGTCCCGATCTCGGGGACTTCACCGCCCGTCCCGCGACGGCGGAATCCCTTGACGGAGGGTCTTCCGGGCGGATCGCCGTGACGGAGGGCAAGTACCACCAGATCAAGCGGATGGTCCGCGCCGCCGGAAGCGAGGTCACTTATCTCAGACGGCTGAGATTCGGACCGCTGGAGCTCGATCCCGCTCTCGGCGCGGGCGAGTGGCGGTATCTGACGGAGGACGAGATAAATTCCCTGCGGGCAGCCGCGGGGCAGAAATAAAACGGAAACGGGAGACGGACATGACAATCAACGAAAAACTTGCAAAGGAACTGGGAATAAGGCAGGGACAGGCCGACGCCGCCGTGGAGCTGCTGGACGGCGGGAACACGGTCCCTTTTATTTCGAGATACAGAAAAGAGGCCACCGGGGGTCTGGACGACGAGCAGCTGAGGAAGCTGTCCGAGCGGCTGACGTACCTGCGCAGCCTCGAGGAAAAGCGGCAGTCCGTGTCGGGCCTCATAACGGAGCTCGGCGCCATGACGGACGAGATCGCCGCAGCCCTCGCCGCGGCGGAAACGCTGACGGAGATCGAGGATATATACCGTCCGTACCGTCCGAAGCGGAAGACGAGAGCGTCCGTGGCGAAGGAGAGGGGACTGGAGCCTCTTGCGCGGCTCATCCTCGAGCAGAGAAAGGATTATTCCCCCTCCGTCGAGGAGACCGCCGCAGAGTACGTTGACGAAGAAAAGGGCGTTCCGGACGCGGAAGCGGCGATCGCCGGGGCGCTGGACATCATCGCCGAGGAGATCTCCGACAACGCCGAGTACAGAAAGGCGATCCGTACCATCACTTTCGATTACGGCTTTATCGAATCGAAGAAGGTAAAGGACGGTCCCGTTTTCGAACAGTACTACGAATACAGCGAAAAGGTATCGAAGATACCGTCTCACAGAGTCCTGGCTCTGAACCGGGGCGAGAACGAGGAGGTCCTGCGGGTCGGCATCACCGTGGAGCGCGACGCCGTGCTGAATTACCTCACGTCCCGCGTCGTGACCGAGCCGGGCAGCCCCGTGTCCGGGCTGCTGGTGAAAACGATCTGCGACAGCTACGACCGGCTCATCGCGCCGTCCATCGAGAGGGAGATCCGCTCCGATCTGTTCGACAGGGCGTCCGAGAGCGCCATCGGCCTTTTCTCCCAGAATCTGAAGCATCTGCTGATGCAGGCGCCGCTGAAGGGGAAGACAGTCCTCGGCTACGACCCGGGCTACCGTACCGGATGCAAGCTCGCCGTGGTGACGAAGACCGGTCATCCGGTGGATACCGCCGTTATCTATCCCACCAAGCCTCACGAGAGGATCGAGGAGGCGAAGAGAGTGGTAAAGCGGCTCATCGAGAAGTACTCCGTGGACGTGGTCGCCATCGGAAACGGCACCGCCTCCGGCGAGAGCGAGATGTTCATCGCCGATACCCTCCGGGAAATGGGCGGGACGACGAAATACGTCATCGTGTCCGAGGCGGGAGCAAGCGTTTATTCCGCGTCGAAGCTCGCCGCCGAGGAATTTCCGGATTACGACGTGACGGAGCGGTCCGCGGTGTCTATAGCCCGCCGGCTCCAGGATCCCCTGGCGGAGCTGGTGAAGATCGACCCCAAGTCCATCGGCGTGGGACAGTATCAGCACGACATGAAGCCGGCGCGCCTCGACGAGGCGCTGTCGGGCGTGGTGGAGGACTGTGTCAACGCGGTGGGAGTGGACCTGAACACGGCGTCACACTCGCTCCTGTCCTATATTTCCGGCATCAACTCGGCGTCCGCGAAAAACATCGTGAAATACAGGGACGAGCACGGCGAGTTCGCCACCCGGGCGGACGTTATGAAGGTGCCCCGCTTCGGGGCGAAGGCGTACGAGCAGGCGGCGGGGTTCCTGAGGGTCCCCGGATCTCCGGTGGTATTCGACAACACCGGAGTCCACCCGGAATCATATTCCATCGCAAAGGGTGTGCTTGAAAAGTTCTCCCTGACCGAGGAAGACGCAGCGGCGGGGAAGCTTGCGGGACTTGTCAAAAAGGTGCGCGGGTACGGGGCGGCGAAGCTGGCGGCGGAGCTCGGCTGCGGCGAGCCAACGCTTATGGATATCGCCTCCGAGCTTGAAAAACCGGGCCGCGACGTCCGCGACTCTCTGCCTCTTCCCGAGCTGAAGGACCGAGTCCTGAGGATCGAGGATCTGACCGTGGGAATGAAGCTCCGGGGCACGGTGCGCAACGTCATCGACTTCGGCGCGTTCGTGGATATCGGCGTCCACCAGGACGGGCTGGTCCATATCTCGGAGATCTCGAACAAGTATATCAGACACCCGTCCGAGGTCCTCTCCGTGGGCGACGTGGTGGAGGTGAGGGTCAAGTCCGTGGACACCGCCCGGGGCAGGATCGGTCTGACGATGAAAGACTGAGGTCTCCGTCACGGTCTGTTTTAAGTACGATATGTACAATATGTACAAAATCGCGACTTGATTTTTGGAGAAAAGTACTCTTTAAATTATCGAATTTTTTTGATACAATTATCTTTGTCAATTTGTACGATTTTTTAGTTCCCAGGAGGAATATAAATGGCAAGCCTTTCACTGAAACACATTTACAAGAAGTATCCCGGCGCCGGCGTAACCGCCGTATCGGATTTCTGCCTCGACATCAAGGACAAAGAGTTCCTGATCCTGGTCGGTCCTTCCGGATGCGGTAAATCCACGACTCTCCGTATGATCGCCGGACTTGAAGAGATCACGGAAGGCGAACTTTTCATCGGCGACAAGCTGGTGAACGACGTCGCCCCGAAGGATCGCGATATCGCGATGGTGTTCCAGAACTACGCTCTCTATCCGCACATGTCCGTGTTTGATAACATGGCATTCGGTCTGAAGCTCCGCAAGACTCCGAAAGAGGAGATCAAACGCAGAGTCGAGGAAGCCGCGCGCATTCTTGATATTTCTCACCTGCTCGACAGAAAGCCGAAGGCTCTGTCCGGCGGTCAGAAGCAGCGTGTCGCCCTGGGACGCGCCATCGTCCGTAACCCCAAAGTGTTCCTGCTCGACGAGCCTCTGTCAAACCTCGACGCGAAGCTCCGCGCGACCATGAGGACCGAGCTTACGAAAATCCACCAGAGAGTCGGGACCACGTTCGTATACGTCACTCACGACCAGGTGGAGGCCATGACCATGGCTACCCGCATCGTCGTTATGAAGGACGGCGTTATCCAGCAGGTCGACACTCCTCAGAATCTGTACGACAAGCCGGCTAACCTGTTCGTCGCCGGATTTATCGGAACTCCGCAGATGAACTTCATCACCTGCACCCTTGAGAAGAAGGGCGGCGATATGTTCGTCACATTCGGCACCAACACGCTGAAGCTGCCGAAGGAGAAGGCGGAAGCGGAAGCTCTTCAGGATTACATAGGCAAGGAAGTCGTCATCGGCATCCGTCCCGAGTGTATCCACGACGACGAGGCGTTCTTCAAAGTCATGCCCGACGCCATCATTGAGGCGGACGTGGAAGTCACCGAGCTTATGGGCGCCGAGATTTATCTCTATCTCTCCTCCGAGGAGACGAACCTCATCGCGAGAGTGTCGCCGAGATCGACGACCCGCGCCGGAGACGTCTGCAATGTGGCGTTCGACATGTCAAGGATCCACATCTTCGACAAAGAGACCGAGCGTTGCATCGTCCAGTAACAAGACCCATGGGACCGTGCCGTCCGGCACGGTCCTTTTTTGTGAAGAAACGAAAGGATTTGTTGAGATGAAAAAGATAACGTCGGCTGTCCTTGCATGCCTGCTGATCCTGTCCTGCCTCGCCCTTTTCTCCTGCGGAGGGAAGAAGACGGAGAGCGAGGGCGAGATCTACGGCAAATATTCGGCGGCGGTGGAGAAGACCAACGGATTCACGAGCTACGTCTCGAAGACGGATTCCGAGCAGGTCATCTCTATCGATCTCGGCGGGGGCTCCACGGTGGAGACGAAAACCACCTCCACCGGCACGTCCAAGATGAAATACGCGGACGACGGGACACTGCTTACCGAGACTCACGGGGTAACGTCCACCGACGCTTACAGCGAGACCCGGGAGGTGGAGTTCGACCTGTTCTCCGACAAGGACAACTACTATTACAGACAGGGCGGCGAGGGAGACTATACGGTCATATCGAAGACAGGTCCCGACGCGAACGCTGTCGCCGCGTCCCTCGGCTCTATCGAAAACCAGAAGATCGAACTGTTCGGCAAGGATGAGATCGACCGAATCAACGTCGTCTCCGACAGCCCGTCCGGGCTGACGCTGAAAATAGTGATAAAAGGGAAGGACTATAACGAAAGGATCGGCGATATGCTCAGCGATCTCCTTTCGTCATACGAGGCCATAGGAGCAAAGATCACCCGGTGCGAGGTGTCGGGCGATCCCGAATGCGAGTACACGATCGCCCCGGACGGATACATATCGAGAGTCAGCCTCTCGTTCGATCTGGAAATGGCGATGGAAATGAGCGGCGTCAGCATGAACATGACTCTCTCACAGGTCGCGACCACCGAGATCTCGGATCCGGACGGGGACCAGGAGATCGTGTTCCCGGACGTTGACTGAACCACCACAAAAGAAAGCGAGATTATGACATGAGAGATAAAACGGTAATCGGGATCGACGTCGGCGGGAGCACCACCAAGATCGTGGGATTCCGCGGAGGCACCGAACCCTCGTCGCTGATAGATCCGATCTTCGTGCGCGCCACGGATCCTGTGACCGCCACGTTCGGCGCGTTCGGCAAGTTTCTCGACGAGAACGGCCTGAGCCTCGAAGATATCGAAAAGGTGAAGATCACCGGCGCGGGGTCGTCGTTCATCACTAAGCCCATCTACGATCTGCCCTGCGAGAAGGTGGAGGAGTTCAAGGCCATCGGGCTCGGCGGGCTGTATCTTTCGGGTTATGAGACAGCGATCGTGGCGAGCCTCGGCACCGGCACGGCGCTGGTGCACGCGGAGGCGGGGAAGAAGCCCCGTCACCTGGGCGGTACCGGAGTGGGAGGAGGCACCCTGGTGGGTCTGTCGAAGAAGCTCCTCGGCATGGACACCATCGAGCACATCGAGGCGCTGGCGAAGGGCGGCTCTCTCGACCGCGTGGACCTGAAGATCGGCGACATCGTGAACCACGACAGCATCCCCGGATTTACCGACAACACCACTGCGTCGAACTTCGGCAAGCTCAGCGACATCGCCACCCAGGCGGATATCGCCCTCGGCATCATCAACATGGTGTTCGAGACCATCGGGATGGTGTCTATCTTCGCGGCGCGGAACTACGGCCTGCGGGACGTGGTGCTTACGGGCAACTTGTCCGGCATGGAGACGGCGCGCGCCGTTTTTGAGGGGTTGAACAAGCTGTTCGACATGAACTTCACGATACCGGAGTATTCGCGGTTCGGTACGGTCATCGGGGCGGCGCTGGCGGAAAAAGACTGATTTTCCGCCGGAGGAATGCGCCCGTGCTGTATACATTTCGAAAAGAATGAATATAATAGTATTACCGCCGGCACTGACCACGCCGGGGTGACGGCAGTACTCAAAAAGGCCCCCGATGGATTCGGGGACCTTTTCGTTACGCCGGTATCTCCGCGGTCACCTCGCGGGTCGCATGAACATCTGCGTCCAGTAGAGGGTGCCGTTGGATTTTTTGGCGACGCCTACGCCGATCTCACTGACGTTGCCGCTCAGGATGTTGGAACGGTGGCCGGGTGAGTTCATCCAGGCGGACATTACCTCGGCGGGGGTCCGCTGTCCGTAGGCGATGTTCTCCGCCGCGGCGGTGAACCGCAGCCCGAACGATTCCATCATGTCGAAGGGCGAGCCGTAGGTCGGGGAGGTGTGGGCGAAGTACCCTTTATTCAACATATCCTCGGATTTGTACCGCGCCACCCGGCTGAGCTCCCAGTTCTTCGCGAGAGCGGGGAGACCGCGCTTCCCGCGCTCCGAGTTCACGAGGCGGATGACCTCGTCCTCCAGAGATACGAGGGATGATTTTTCCGGGATGGCGATCCTGTCGCCGGGGTAGATGAGGGCGGGATTTTTGATCTGCGGATTGGCGTCGATCAGCTCGGACAGCCCCACCTCGTACCGGACGGCGATCTTCCACATGGAGTCGCCCTTCACCACCGTGTAGACGTCCCCCGCGGCGGACGCGCCGACGGAGAGAGCCGCCGTCAGAAGGGCGATAAGGGGTATGATCGTTTTTTTCTTCATATCATTAAACCTCTTTCGGTAGATTCGATCTTATTATCTCCGATATGCCGCGGCGGTAATGAGGAAAAATGCGGCGCTGCGGGAAAATGAAGGGGAGAGAGTGAAAAAATTTGTGAATAACACTTGACAAAGCGGGGCATATTTGATATAATGCACTCTGCAAAGCGGAATTGTGTAAAGGTAGCACGACAGACTCTGACTCTGTTTGTTGGGGTTCGAATCCCTATTCCGCTGAAAAAGAAAAGACGCCTTTCGGCGTCTTTTCTTTTTCGCTGCATAGGGATTCGAAGGGCCCCGGTAGT
>CACXCL010000085.1 GCA_902766115.1 uncultured Ruminococcus sp. | reverse complement strand
GGTGGCTGCGCAGCAGCCGGATGAGGTGGAAGAGATCGACTTCTCGAACGTGGTGATCGAGCCGCTGTTCGAGGATCAGGTCGATTTTGAGACGTTCTCGAGGTCCGATTTCCGCGCCGTGAAGGTCAAGGCCTGCGAGGCGGTGCCGAAGTCGAAGAAGCTGCTGAAATTCACCCTTGACGACGGCACCGGCGAGGACAGGATCATCCTCTCGGGCATCCATCCGTTCTACGAGCCGGAGGAGCTCATCGGCAAGACCTGCGTCGCCATCGTCAACCTGCCGCCCCGCGCCATGATGGGGATCGAGAGCTGCGGTATGCTCATCTCCGCCGTCCATAAGGAGGGCGACGAGGAAAAACTGCACCTGCTGATGCTTGACCCGCATATTCCGGCTGGGGCGAAGATGTACTGAGAGATATCCCGTCCGGGCTCGCGTGAAATTCACGCGGGCCCGATTTTTCAACTTTATCCCAAAAAAACAACTTTGCTGTTGTATTTTACGAAGAATTGTGCTACAATTATAATAGCAAAAAGAAAGGGGATGAAACCATGCCGAATATCAAACCTGTATCCGATCTGAGAAACTACAACGAAGTACTTCGCGATATTTCCGTTGGGGAGCCTGTTTTTTTGACAAAAAACGGGAGAGGTCGATACGCTATCCTTGACATAGAGGAATACGAGCGGACTCAGGCCGTCCTGAAACTGATGAGCGAGCTTTCAAAAGGAGAGACAGCCGGGAAACAGGACGGATGGATCGACCTTAAAACCGTCGAAAAGGAACTAAGCGTGACAAATGGCTGAGATCAAGTATTCGCCACAAGCACTCGACGATCTGAAACAGACCAAAAAATATATAACCGAGGAACTTTGCAGCGAATCGGCCGCTATCCGGACAGTCTCCGGAATAACGGAAAGAGTCCGCATGCTTGCCGACTTTCCCGAGTCCGGAGCGCCGCTTTCATCCGTTGTGAACTTTGACACCGATTACCGCTATCTTGTTTGCGGCAGTTATACGGTTTTCTACCGGCACATCCATAATACGGTATTCGTTATTCGAGTCCTGTACGGCAGAAGAGATTTTATGAGGATTCTGTTCGAAGACGAATCTGTTAACTGAGGAGCATGGGTATTTTTTTACCGGAAAAAGGATGGCGCGTCATGAAAAAAACAAAAATCGCAATGGCGCTTTCGATCCTGATCCTGACCGCGCTTGTTCTTACTTCGTGCGAAGTACATTTTGGTAATAACCGGGCTTACGTTCAATGGTACGTTATTGCCGTTCCCGTGATCGTCTTCGTCATCGCCTGTCTTGTGATCGCCGGCGTCGTTTTGTCAAAAAACACGTACGTCTGCCCGGAATGCGGGAAGAGGTTTCACCCGAAATGTTATCGCGCCATGCTGACGCCGCATATAAACTCCGACCGTGTTCTGAAATGTCCCCATTGCGGTAAGAAGAGCCTATGCAGGAA
Organism: uncultured Ruminococcus sp.; assembly: GCA_902766115.1. Classification (GTDB taxonomy): domain Bacteria; phylum Bacillota; class Clostridia; order Oscillospirales; family CAG-272; genus RUG11130. The sequence goes on along the minus strand of CACXCL010000085.1, from coordinate 566 downwards.
AGAAGACTGAATTCTTCCCATTCAGGCAGGAGCGAAGATGTATTGAAACAACGCCCGTACGCGCCCGCGTGTTGTCACGCGGGCGCGGTTTTTGTCACGTCAGATTCTTATTGACAAAAGCGCGCCGGGTAAGGTACAATTAAGACACAATAACCGGATTCTTACCTCGGAAAGGGGAAACAAAAATGAAAAAAAGAGTTATCGTCTCAGTTTTGACGCTGATTATACTGCTGGGCGCAGTCGTACCCGCGGCGGCGGGGTCCTTCTCCGACGTATCGGATAAAAGATGGAGCGCCGAGGCGGTCGAATACGCCCTTCAGAAAGGCTATATGAACGGCACGGCGCCCGGCGTGTTCTCGCCGACGGCTCCCCTGACCCGGGCCATGGTCGCCACGGTACTGTGGCGCCGCGAGAGCGAGCCTGCGCCCGCCGGAGACAGCGGCTTTGCCGATGTTCCCGCCGGAAAATGGTACTCCGAGGCCGTGGCGTGGGCGAAAGAGAACGGTATCGTCAACGGAGTCACCGAGACCGAGTTCAAGCCGAACGACAACATCACCCGCGAGCAG
>CACXCL010000084.1 GCA_902766115.1 uncultured Ruminococcus sp. | reverse complement strand
GAGTAGAATTTTTCGGAAAATCTGTCGTACACGCCGATCCCCGGCTTGCCCATCTCCCGGAGCACCCGGTCGCTGCAGTGCTCGGGGGCCACCCGGAGCTGGCCGCTGACGTGATCCCGAACGAGTTTGCGGAGGAATTCGTCGTTTTTGTCGCACATGACGTAGTCGTACCGCACGCCGGAGCGGACGAACACTTTTTTCACTCCGGGGATCGATCCGATCTCGCGCAGGATCTCCGTATATTCGGAGTGATCCGCGTCGAGCATGGGGCACGGCTTCGGGACGAGGCACTTCCTGTTTCTGCACATCCCCTCCGTCAGCTGCTTTTTGCATGAGGGGTGGCGGAAATTCGCAGTGGGACCGCCCACGTCGTGGATATATCCCTTGAAGTCCGGATCTGCGGTCATCCGACGTGCCTCCTCCACCACGGAGCGGACGGACCGCGACCTGACGGAGCGCCCCTGATGGAAGGCGATGGCGCAGAAGTTGCACGCGCCGAAGCATCCGCGGTTGTGAGTGATGGAGAATTTCACCTCTTCTATGGCGGGAACGCCTCCCGCGGCCTCATATGACGGGTGGTAGGTCCTCGCGTAGGGCAGCTCGTACACCCGGTCCAGCTATGCCTCCTCAAGAGGCGGCTGAGGCGGGTTCACCACCAGCATCCTGTCTCCGTAGTATTCCACCACGGCGCGTCCCGTCACATGATCGTTGTTCTCATACTGCACACGGAACGCGTCGGCGTACGCCGCGCGGTCAGAGGCGAGGACTTCATAGTCGTATCCCGACGGCGCGCCGTCGTCGCCGTACCCTCCGGCCGGCTCGAAATTGATCTTCTCTCCCCTTTTGCAGACGTACGCCGTACCGCGCACGTCCCGTATCTTTCCGACGGGAACGCCGCGGTCGAGAAGCTTTGCAAGACGGACGACCGCTCTCTCGCCCATTCCGTACATCAGGATGTCGGCGCGGGAGTCCAGCAGGATCGAACGGCGGACCTTGTCCGACCAGTAGTCGTAGTGGGCGCACCGTCTCAGGGACGCCTCCAGCCCTCCGATGAGAATCGGCACGTCGCCGTATGCCTCCCGGATGCGGTTGCAGTAGACCGTCACCGCTCTGTCGGGGCGGCGGCCCGCCTCCCCGCCGGGGGTATAGTAGTCGCTGCTTCTCTTCTTTTTCGCCGCTGTGTAGCGGGCGACCATGGAATCTATGTTTCCCGCGGAGACGAGAAATCCGAGCCGCGGTCTTCCGAATCTTTTGAAATCGTCTGCGCTCCTCCAGTCGGGCTGGCACAGCATGGCGCAGAGAAATCCGCTGTCCTCCAGCACCCTCGTGATGATCGCCGCGCCGAAGGACGGGTGATCCACGTACGCGTCGCCGCATACGTAGACGAAATCGGGGACGTCGTATCCCCGCTCCCGGACCTCGTCCGGCGTGACCGGCAGAAAATTCGGCATGTCTGTCTCCTGTCCGTTATGTCCGTATTCTTGCGAGCCGTTCCATCCCCTCGGCGAGACCGTCGGCGAGCGCCGCGACGTCGTCCTCCGTGTTGGTATGGGACAGGCTGACTCTGACGGAGGAGTCGATCTCCTCCGGGGCGCATCCGAAGGCCGTCAGCGCGGGGCTTGTCTTCTTCGAGTACGCGGAGCAGGCCGAGCCCGCGGAAACGTATATGCCCTTGCCGGAGAGGAAATTGAGCATGGTCTCGCTCTTTATCCCCGGCAGGGTCAGATTCACGATATCCGGCACCGCGTCGGCGGGCGTCTTGATTTTCAGCCCTTTTTCATAAAGCGGCGCGAGTCTTTCGTCGAGATATTTTCTCAGCGCCGACGTTTTTTCCCGGTACGCGGCAAAGTTCTTTTTCAAATCCCGGCAGGCGGCGCCGAATCCCGCGACGGAGATGAGATTTTCCGTGCCCGAGCGCAAACCGCCCTCCTGCCCGCCGCCGGGCAGTATCGGAGCGATGTTTTTCCTCTTTATCACCTCTCCGGAGATATACAGCGCGCCGGCTCCCCGGGGCGCGTGGATCTTGTGCGCGCTGACCGCCAGCGTGTCGACGCCCAGCGTGCCCGGAGTGAATCTCACTCTGCCGAGACCCTGCACCGCGTCGCAGTGGACCACGGCGTCGGGAAATCTCTCCTTCACCGCCGCGGCGGCATCCTTCACGGAGTAGATCGCTCCGGTCTCGTTGTTCACCAGCATGAACGCGGCGCAAAAAACCTCCCGGCAATCGCCGAGCGCGTCTTTGAGATATCCGATATCGAGCTTGCCTCCCGCCGTCGGCACGCGGATGAGCCTGCATCCCTCGTTCTCGAGCGCCCTGGCGGCGTTCGCCACGGACGGGTGTTCCCCGTCTCCGATTATGACAGTCTCCGTGCCGTCGCGGCGTCTGTTTTTCGATCTGAACGAGCCTATGATCGCCGTGCAGTTGGCCTCGGTGCCGGAGGCGGTGAATATCACCCGGTCCCGGGTCCCGGAGCGGACCCCGAGAGCGTCCGCCGCCTCGGCGCGCGCTCTCTCGAGCAGCCGCTTTGCCTCCGCGCCCTTACCGTGAGACGAGGAAGGATTTCCGTATACGCCTATCGCCTCTTCCATTGCGGCGCGCGCCGTCTGCGACACCTCGGTGGTGGCTGCGTTGTCAAGATAATGCTCTGTCATTGAGGATCTGTCCTCCTCCCGGGATTTATTTTGAGAACCTGAAGTTCTCGATCATCTTCTCCACTTCTTCGACGTGGCTCTCCCACTTGTCCTCGGGCGCGCCGTAGGTCAGGATATAGATGACTCCCTTTTTTACCGCGGCGACCTGGGTGTACTTGAATTTCGTTCCGTCGAAGGTCCCGCTGTATACGTATTTCTCCGCGTCCGCGCCGCCGAGCTTCACTTTCTCGCCTTCCGCAGCAATCTCGAAGTCGGGGTACAGGGCGCGGAGCTCGGAAAGACCGGACTCCCACCACGCCCTGACCGGCGTGTCGGTATTCTCCGTCTCGCCTGTCATGACCATGACGGAGGAACGGTCCTCCTTCGAGCAATACGCTCTGGTGGATGAGGTCTGCATATCGACGGTCCAGCTTTCCGGAACGTAGAGGGTATAGCTCGCCGCCTTCGGGTCGGAGGCGAGCTTCATCCCGTCGGGGACTTCGCTTTTCTTGCCTGAGCAGGACACGGCGAAGATCGCGGCGAGGATAAGAGCGACTAAAGCGATTGTTTTTTTCATACGGATCAGATTCCTTTCTTTATGCTTGATAACGCCGGACGCGGCGAAGGTAGGAGATCATTGGCTCTGCCTTCCGCCGCGGCGTGTTTTTCTCCGCGCCGGCGTGGGTGTGAAATCTCTGTCGGACCTGATACAGTGGACAGCCAGCAAGACCGCAGCCACTGCAGTGACGGTGGCGGCGAGTACGAAATACGTCCGTTTCGGTCCGTCGGGAAGGTCGAAAAGCGGTTTTCTGCCGCTGCCCTTAATGTCGGATATCTCCTCCGACGTCAGGGTGGTGCTGTGGCACACGATCCTGTTGAAATCGACCGTCACCGCTCCGTCGGACCGTATCATCACCGCCATATACCCCGGCTTTTCGGGTTTTTCGCTTTTTGTGAGATCGCAGACCGTGCGAATTTCACTTTTGCCTCCCGCGACCCTTGCGGAGTACTCCGCTCTGCCGTCCTCGTCGCCGAAAAGGAATACTATCTCGGCGTCCCGGTCGGCCTCGACGGACAGGTCGAACTCCACCAGGGGCGCCCTTGTGAAGCTCATCCCCTCCGGTACGGTACACAGGACGATGCCGTAGGCGTCGTCCTCGCCGAGACGGCACCTGAGAGCCCGCCCGGCTCCGTCTTTGCGCGAAACCGTGCCGAAGGACTCGATCCCCGTCCCGACGGTCCATCCGCCGGTGGAATAAGAATCGGAAAAGTCCCACAGGACGCGGCTCCCCTTTATTTCTTCCGTATCGGACGGCGTAAACGGGGTGGAGTCGAGGTACTCCGTTCTGCTCCCCCCGTCGCTGCGGGGCGGAGACAGGACCGAGAAATCGTCGATGAGTCCGTCCGGCGCCACGGATGAGAGAGAGAGGAACACCGCCCGCACCTGGGCGGAAGACCCGTCGCGGTACAGATCCTTGAAAGTCGACGCGAAAGAATCGACAGAGGTCCCCTCGTCCGGAACGTAGCATATCGCCGCAAAGGAGGGGAAGGACGTGCCGTTGGCTCTTGCCGAGGACGAGACCGTATCCGCCTCCGGGAACGCGGTCCCGGATGAGAAGGAGATTACGGACCAGGGAACGGGGCCCATATCGTACAGCGCCTCGGCGATGAGCGCCGCCTCCGTCTCGGAGGCGCCGTACTTTGATCCCGTGCCGACAGGCAAGGTCACAAAGACCGGATTCCCGCTCCGTGAAGCCGCTGACGACGTCAGCCGCATGAGCATGGCGACGCGGTATGCGCTGTCCCAGGGGCTGTCCGTGCCGCCGTCCTCCGTCGCGCCGCCGAACAGATCGGGTACGATCACCGACGAGATGTTGGCGTATCTCTCGCGGAAAAACGAAACCAGGGCGAGATACATGTCAAGGCCCCTCCTGTCCTCCGCCGTATTATCCGTTTCGCGAAGGGTGAACCACGCGGACGGCGTGCCGGACAGAAGACGCAGGTACACGTTGACTCCCGACGATGCGTAGAACTTTATGTCGCTGTCGAGACGGGCGACTGCCGCGCCGTCTACGTAGTAAACGTTCGATCCGCGTGACACCGCCACGCTGGAAGACATGCTCTCCGATCCTCCCGCCAGAAGATCGAGATCGACGTCCACAATGGTCCTCGAGACGCCTGTCTCGAACACGCCCGCCGGGTCCGCTCCGTGAAGACCGGAGAATCTGCCGGTCCCCTCCTCGGCCTTCGGCGCCGCCGGGAATTGTTTCTTCGTTATGGGAACGCCGCCGTCGTCTCCGTCTCCGACCTCCACCCAGTAGAGATTCTCGTAACCGCCCTGCGGCAGATCCTTCACGGACGCCTTGAAAGAAAAGGTGTTCGTCGCCTTCGCAGTGGCGAGCACCGAAACGTCGCCCCCCGAAAAAGAGGAGGTGCAAAGGGAGACCCTTTGTCCCACGTATCTGACTGACGCCGATTTTATCAGTCGCGCCTCATAGCAGAGCACGCCGTCCGTGATCTCGTTTCTCGTGACGCTGCACGGCGCCTCGCCCTTGAGCGGATCGTCGGCGGCGCGGTATATCTTCATATGTTTTATTGTGAACGGGCTGTTGTCCGAGCTCCTGAGCGTCAGAACGTACATTTTCGCGCTTCCGGAGGGTATGCGGAACATATACGAATGCTCGCCGTTCTGCACCTGTATCGAAGGAGAATTCTGCGGCTGGTCCGGGGGTCCTCCGTCCTTTTTTCCGTCGCCGGAAAAAACCGCGGAAACGGAGCCGGAAGTCGCATCGATCCTCACCTCGGCGTAGTATACGCACCCCCCGCCGCCGTCCCCGTCAGCCGGGATCGCGTCCGGATCGAGGGCTCCTCTCAGCTCAGCCGTGCCGTCCGTCGGGGTGACGGTCAGCCCTCCGGACCCCGGCGCAGCGGCGCCGGAATCAACGGCGACAGAGGACGAGGAGAGTATATCGAGAGCTTTGAAGACCTCCCCGTCCGCCGATCTTATCTCCGAAAAGGCGAGCTTGCCCGGAGCGTCGCCCGACAGGCTCCACTCCGCGGAGACGGAGAACGAGCTTATCTTCGCTTTATTGCCGAAAGAGGACAGATTGCAGAAGACCGTCCTTGAAACGCCTGCCCCGAGCTCGTCCCGGAAGATGAGCTTCTTTGATCCGGATATAAAAGAGATCAAAACGTCGATTTTCTGAGGCGACGCCTCCCCGGCGGGAGTATAAAGCAGACTTACGGCTGCGGCGCCGGGCGCGTCCGCGGACAACTTTTCCGCCGTGCGCACCACCGCGATCCCCTTTTTGCCGGGTCCGCCGTTCTCTCCGTCGCCGGTCTCCGATCCCGTCAGCGATACGGTGACGGAGCCGTCCTTTCCCCGCTTCAGGGTCTTTTCCGCGTCTCCGACGACGGAAAACGCGGGTTCTTCATCAAATATCTTCTCTCCGTCCGGAGCGTGGAGAAGTCCGTCTTTTCCGGACGGCGAGACGACCGAATATGAACCTCCGTTCCCCGCCGCGGCACACTGTGCCGCCGGGAACAGAAGCAGGACCGCCGCCATTGCGGCGCAGATCAGTTTTTTCATTCTCAAATGAGACCTCCGGATATGCAGACGGCGGCGCGGATCCCGGGTCAAACCGCCGCCGGCGGATAGCAGCCTATATAATACCAATATATATAATACCACAAATCGAGTCGTATTGAAATAGGGAAAAGAGGAAAAGAGAGAAAGAAAACGGAGCCTTTTCCGGCTCCGTCGTCAGACTTTTCCGTCTTTCAGTCGTGATTTCCGCGTTTTTTCAGGAAAAACTCCCTCATCAGCTCCGCGGATTCCTCGGAGAGCACCCCTCGCACCAGCTCCGTCCTGTGCCCGAACGGGGGATGGGACAGATCGGCGACGCTTCCGAACGCCCCGTATTTCGGGTCGTCCGCGCCGATAACCGTGCGCGGGATCCGGGCGTTGAGGATCGCGCCGGCGCACATGGCGCAGGGCTCCAGCGTCACGTAAAGCTCGCAGCCGATGAGCCGCCAGCCTCCCAGCGCCTCGCACGCGCGCCGGATAGCCGCGGTCTCGGCGTGATAGGTGGCGTCGCGCAGTTTTTCCCGTCCGTTGAAGTCCCCGGCAACGATCCTTCCGTCGCGGACGACGACGGCTCCCACCGGCACCTCGTCCTCTCCGGCTGCCGCCCGGGCGAGCTCCAGCGCGCACCTCATGAAATATTCGTCCCTTTCCGCCTGCTCCTGCGGCGGCTCCGAGTATTTGCACGTTATTTTCCCGATCAGTTTTTCTCTTTTCACCGGTATTCCTCACTTTCTGTCAGAGACGCCGCCGCTTTTGCTCCGCCCGGCGCGGACCGCGAGAACCAGCCCGAGCGCGACGGCGGAGACGCCCGTGATACACGCCGCGACGTCCTGTGCCGTCGCGATCCCCCCGCGCCACAGGGCGAGGGAGACGTACTGCGACAGATTATATGCGCCGTGGGCGGCGGCGCAGACGAGCGGATAGCGCACGCCCCCGTCTCTCCACCCTTCAAGTGCCGCCAGCCCCAAAGCGGTCCCCGCCGCAAAGGCGAACAGGCGGCCCGACGCCGGATGGACGGACGCGAACAGCGCGCCCTGGATCAGCACGGCGGCGGCGTTCGCCCCGGCGGGCGCGGAGGCGGACGCCAGAACTCCCAGATACCCGCGTCTGAACAACGCCTCCTCGGCGAGAGGGTAAACGACTGTACCGATCACGGCGGCGACGGTAAATTCCGTGTCGCTCATGGATCCGTACGCCCCGTTACCGTCGGGATGACCCGAGACGAGAGACGCGATAATCCCCGCCGCGGAAAGGAAAAGGAACAGGGCGAAAAACACGGTGGGAGAGAACCGGAGCCGTCCCTTCGGGCGCTCCTTTTCGGGATGAATCCTGCCACGCATCACAGCGCAGAATATCATGAGGACCGCGATGCCGGCTGCGACGGACAGCAGGTATGGGACGGCGTCCCGAAGGCAGGCGGGCAGGGGAAGCCCGACGCGGGAAAGCAGGGATCCGACCGCCCACAGGGCGGCAAAGGAAGCGGCGATCGCAACAAGACCGCCGAAAAACGGTCCGACCCACTTTCCTTTCATGGTATTCCCCCCTCCCGGACCGTTCGGAGACGCGATTTTCCGCGCTTTCCGCCGTCAAAATGACCATTTTTCAAGAAAACTATTTTCATTGGACAGGTTTTGTATTATAATATAGAGTGGAAAATGATGTATTCGGGTAGATTTTCCCCTCGCAGAACATATTATACATCAATTCCCGCCCCTTTTCAACTCGGAGGCGCGCAAAAGGGCACGTACACGATGCGGCGGAGCCGCAAATACATAGAAAGGACACGGTTACCGTAATGGAAGAAAAAAGAAGGATCGAAGTCGAAATCGCGGGGCTTAAGATGACCCTTGTCACCGACGAGCCGGAGGCGTTCGTGGACAGCGTCGTAAGACACATGAACGAGTCCATGACAGCGCTTCTTTCGTCGGGAAAGAACAGATCTCGCCTTGACGCGGCGATGCTGTGCGCCATGGATTTCTGCTCGGACAAGCTGACCGCGGAAAAGAGAGTGCGCAATCTTGAGGCGCAGATATCGCTCTACGACGTGAATCTTCGCAAGGCGAGAAACGAGAACGCCGAGCTGAGAGAGGCGATGGAGGGCACTAAGGAAAAAGCCGCTCCGAAGCACAAAGCCGCCGCGTCGGAGCAGATAAAGATCACCGAGGAGATCCCCGCCGCGGATAAGAAGGAAGCTCCCGCTCAGGAGAGCCGCGAGGACAAGTTCCGCATGATCGAATCTCTCCTGAGAAACAAGGGCGACAAATAAAACTCCGATCCCCGTATCACCCGAGACATGACTGAAAAACGATACTTGCCGGACGGCACGCCGCTGCCGGAGCTCCTCGCCCCGGCGGGATCCGCCGAGTCGCTCGTCGCCGCCATAGAGGCGGGCGCGGACGCGGTGTATCTCGGATTTACCTCCTTTTCCAACAGAATGAGAGCGAAGAACTTCGGAGAGGAAGAGCTCTCCGAGGCGGTGTCTCTTTGCGCCGTTTACGGCGTGAAATGCTATGTCACGGTGAACACCCGCGTACGGGACAGGGAATGGGGAGAACTGGACCGGTTGTGCCGGATGGACGGCGTGAACCGCGCCGACGGTCTTATCGTCGCCGACGCGGGAGTGGCGTCCCTTTTGAGGGAGCGGGTACCTCACGTCCCGCTTCACGCAAGCACGCAGATCACGGGGATCACCGCCCGGGACGCGAAGATGCTGAAAAAGCTCGGCTTTTCCAGGATGATCTGCCCCCGCGAGCTCACCGGCGACGAGATCGCCCGGCTGGTAAGAGAGAGCGATATCGATATCGAGATGTTCGTTCACGGAGCGCACTGCGTGTCGGTGTCCGGCCAGTGCCTCATGAGCTACGCCATGGGCGGAAGGAGCCCCAACAGGGGCGAGTGCGCTCAGCCCTGCCGTCTCGGTTACACGGTGGAGGACGCCCTCGGCGAGAGGGTCCCCACCGGAGACAAAACGGGGTATCCCCTCAGCCTGAAGGACATGTGCCTCGCCCGGCGGGTGCCGGAGCTGATACGGACCGGAGTCGCCGCCCTCAAGATCGAGGGCAGGCTCAAGACCGCGGAGTACGTCCGCGGCGTCACGTCGGTGTACCGCCATCTGCTGGACGAGAACAGGGGCGCCGACGACGGCGAGATGGAGTATCTGACCTCCCTTTTCTCCCGGTCGGGCTTCACCGACGGATATTTCACCGGGGATCACCGGAAGATGACCGGGATCCGCGGCGACAGTGAAAAAAATCCCGTTCCCCGGAGGGAAAAAGCCGGGGAATACCCCGAAAAAAAGATACCTCTGACCGTAAGATGCACCGTCAAACGCGGCGCGCCCGCCGCGATCACTCTGTCGGACGGCAGGCGCACCGTCACCGCGGAGGGAGATCTTCCCGACGAGGCGAGATCCGCGCCTCTTGACGCGGCGACGGTGACGGAATGTGTGACAAAGTTCGGCAACACGCCCTATTCCGCCGATCCTGCGGACGTGTCCGTCGACCTTGACGACGGTCTGTGGCTCGTAAGGTCCCGTCTCAACGACCTGAGGCGGCGTGCGACCGACGCGCTTATGGATTCGTACAAAATACTCCCGCCCGGGAGAGAAACGCCGCCCTGGACGGAGGAAACCGCAGAAGATCGGCACACCGCAGGCTTTGACAAAAAAAGGATCGGTCAGTTCCGCCGGAGGGAGCAGGCGACTCCCGCGGCGGCGGGATACTTCGACCTTATTGTCTTACCGGAGAGCGAGCTTTTCGGAAAAGACGGCGTTCCGGATATGGACGCGGACAAGCTCGGGATCCTTTTCCCGCCCGTGAGCAGGGACGACCGCAAAGCGGAGATGACCGCGCGCCGCGCGGCGAAAAGCGGCGTAAAGTATGCCGTCGTGAACACTTTTTCTCAGCTTGACGCCTCCCTTGACGCGGGGCTCGTCCCCGTGGCGTCGCCGCGGTTCAACGCGTCCTGCTCCCGGGCGGTGAGCCGGTTGAAAAAGCTCGGAGCGGCGGCGGTGACCGCCTCCGTGGAGCTTTCCGCCGGGACGCTCGCCCACATGACTGTCCCGAAGGGAGCCGTGGTCTACGGCAGATTTCCGCTGATGCTCACCGAAAGATGTCCCATGACGGACGGATGCGGCAGATGCTCCTCCGGGGGGTGCAGACTCGTCCCCGACGACGCCCTGTTCCTGCGGGACAGAAAGGGAGTGCGCTTCCCGATGCTCCGGGCTGGCGACGGAGAATGCCTCATCGTAAACGCGAACCCCGTTTTCATGGCGGACCGGAGGGACGATCTCGTCCGCGCCGGACTGTCCCACGAGGTTTACCTGTTCACGGTTGAGGACGCCGGCGAGGTGGACCGGGTGATCGAGGCGTATAAAAACGGATATCCTCCGGACGGCGCGTCCGGTATAAGAAGACTCTGACAAGGAGATAAGTATGAGAGCGAAGCTTAAGATCAAGATACTGCGAGAGGGCGCGAAGATCCCTCAGTACGCCACGGACGGCTCCGCCGGGATGGACCTGTCCTCCGGCGCCGACGAGGAGATCGTGATCCCCGCCGGCGGCGTGGCGAAGGTGCCCACCGGCATCTCCGCGGAATGCGACAGGCGGGACGGCGTCCTCCTGATTTTTGCCAGGAGCGGCCTCGCCACAAAACACGGCGTCTTCCTCGCCAACAGCGTGGGAGTCGTGGACCCGGACTACCGGGGGGAGATCATCGTGTCGCTCCGCAACGGCTCGGATAAAGACTACACGGTCGCGCCCGGAGAGAGGATCGCACAACTTGTGATTGTACCCTTCCTCACCGCCGACGTGGAGGTGGCGGAGGAGCTCTCCCGGACGGAACGCGGGGCCGGAGGATTCGGCTCCACGGGCAAGTCGTGACTGATCGGAAGAAAGGAAGAATCATGAGAAGATCGCAGAGTTTCTGGATAAATCTTTTGCTGGTGCTGGTTGGCGTGGTCCTGGGGTCCGCCGTGGCGCAGCTCACCTCCGGGGTGAAGTTTTTGGCATGGCTGTCCTACGGCCTTGACTTCGGCACCGCCGCCCCCGCGACCCTGGATCTCGGCGTTTTCACGCTGACCATCGGCGCGCGGCTCACTATAACGGTGGCGACCATCATTTTCGTGGCGCTGTCGCTGTGGATCGGAAGGCTTATAATCAAAAAACGCTGATTTGACGGAATTTCAAGAGGAAAACATGACAAAAAGAAAGATAATTCTCGCATCAAACTCCCCGAGGCGGCACGATCTGCTCCTCTCGGCGGGGATAGAACATGAGGTCCTTCCCACCGGAGCGGAGGAGACGCCGGACGAGAGCCTGTACCCCGCCGGGGGAGAGACGTCCTTCGCGGAATGGTACGCCCTTGAATGCGCGAAGATAAAATCCGCCGCCGCGCGAGAGGCGGTATTCGGCGGCGCGGACCCCGGGGAAAACGGTCCGCTGGTCATCACCGCGGATACGGTGGTCTCCCCCGAAGGGGAGAGGATATTCGGAAAGCCCCGCGACGCGGCGGACGCCGCGTTCATGCTGAAGACCCTCTCGGGGACGAGGCATCAGGTGGTGGGCGGCGTCTGCGTCACCGACGGCAAAAAAACGCTGACCGCGACAGTTGTGACCTACGTGAAGTTCCGTGAACTCAGCGACAAAGTTATCGACGATTACGTCAGAACGGGCGAGCCCTTCGGCAAAGCGGGATCCTATGCGATCCAGGAGACGGGGGACCGTTTCGTCGAATCGATCGACGGGGACTACCCGAACATTGTGGGTCTCTCCGTTGACGAAACGGAAAAAATGCTCGCCGCTTTCAACTGACTCAGAAAGGAAACGGATCAAATGAAAAGTATCGGTATAGACCTCGGCACCGCCAACACCATCGTCTACCTGAAGGGCAAGGGGATCGTCCTCCGGGAGCCCTCCGTCGTGGCGGTGGATCAGCGCGGCAAAAACGTGGTTGCGGTAGGCAACGAGGCGAAGCTCATGCTGGGGAAGACTCCCGGCTCCATCACCGCCATGAGGCCGCTGAAAAACGGCGTTATCGCCGAATTCGACGCCACGGCGGCGATGCTCCGCCATTTCTTCAAAAAAGTATCGGGCAACACCATAATGAGCCGGCCGAAGGTCATAATCTGCATCCCCTACGGCGTCACCGAGGTGGAAAAGCGCGCGGTGGAGGACGTGACTCTTGAGGCGGGAGCCCAGTCCGTGGCGCTCATCGAGGAGCCCGTTGCGGCGGCGATCGGAAGCGGCCTTCGCGTGGAGGACGCCCGGGGCTCCATGATCGTCGATATAGGCGGCGGCACCACCGAGGTGGCGGTGCTGTCTCTCGGCGGCATCGTCCTTTCCACGTCTCTGCGCGTGGCGGGAGACGAGCTGGACGACGCCATCTCATCCTACATCAAGAGAAAATACAACATCCTCATCGGCGATGTGACCGCGGAAACGCTGAAAAAGCGCATCGGAAGCGTCCACCCGTCCTTCGACAAGGGCGTGATGGAGATCCGCGGCAGAAATCTGCTCAACGGCCTGCCCGCCGTCATCAACGTCACCTCCGCCGAGATCCGCGAGTCCATGGCGGACGAGATACGGAATATAATCGATTCCATCCGCACCACCCTCGAGAACACCCCGCCGGAGCTGTCGTCGGACATCTACGACACCGGCATCGTTCTGTCGGGCGGCGGGGCGCTGCTCCCCGGCCTCGATCTGCTCGTGAGCAGGATCACCGGCATCCGCACGGTGGTCGCAAAGCACCCGCTGGACTGCGTTGCTATCGGCATCGGCAGGGTGATCGAGTCCATGGGCGAGCTGTCCGACGTGGTGAACTTCCGCGCGAGGTAAAAACGTAAAATCAGGGAAAGGAGTGTGAGAACGTGAAGGAGTTTTTCAAATCCAAGTTTTTCTATGTCATAACCGTGCTGACGCTTATCGCGGTCATAGTCCCGACCGTTCTCGTATCCATGGGGCACACCCCGATCCTCCGTTCCGCGGTGAACACCGTCCTGATCCCGATCCAGAAGCTGTCGGACAAGGCAGCCGGGGTCATCGACGACTACGCCTCGTACTTCAGAGCCTTCGACAAGATGAAGGCGGAGAATGCGAAGCTGAAGGAGGAGCTCGCCTCTCTGCGAGGGCAGATCTACGAGGCGCGGGAAATGAAAGAGAAATACGAGTGGATGTCCGAGTTCCTGGAGCTCAAGATGGTCCACATCGACTACCACACCGTTCCCGCGTCCATCACCGGACGCGGCAGCACGAGCTACGCCGGAGTGTTTATGCTCGACGTGGGGACCGTGGGCGGCGTAGACAAAGGCATGCCCGTGGTCAGCGGAGAAGGTATCCTCGGATATATCACCGAGGTGGGACCGAACTGGTCCAAAGCCTCGTCGTTCCTGGAGGAATCGTCGGCGGTGGGCGCTTACGTGGAAAGATCCGGCGTCATCGGCGTCGTGGAGGGGAACTATAACCTGGCGCGGGAAGGACTCTGCAGGATGAGTTATCTCGACGAGGGCGCGGATATCAAGGTCGGCGACAGGATCCTGACAAGCGGGTACGGGAGTATCTACCCACGGTCGCTGACTGTCGGTTACGTGGAAAAAGTGGAGCCCGACGAGTTCAGCCGGGGCGTGACGGCGTTTATCCGTCCCGTCACAACGCTGGATCAGGTCTCGAAAGTCATGGTGGTGACCGGATATGACGAATATGCCGAATGATCCGGGAAGACGCGGTGGCAGGGGATACGTCCGCGCCGGAAGACCGGCGGGACATCCGCCGTCCGGGAGAGTGAGATACAGGCAGAGCGCGCCGCGCCCCGTCATGCCGGAGCCGGAGGCGCCGCTGAAATTCAGGGAAAAGCTGACGAACAGATTCAACACCTGGCGCCTGTCGTTCTCCGTCAACGGCGAAGACGTGGCGAAGGCGGCGATTTTCGCGTTCTTCATCATCTTTCTTTCCGTGACTCAGACCACCCTTCTCGCAAGGCTTCGCCCCTTCGGGGCGACGCCGGATCTGCTGCTGCCCTTCGTGGTGGCGGTGGGCGTGTCCGAGCGTGAGAAATGGGGAGGCGTGATCGGTCTTATCAGCGCGTTCGTCATCGACGCGCTGGGGGGAGTCACCGTAACTCTCCTCCCGCTGCTGTATGTGCCCGTGGGGATCGCGTGCGGCCTGCTGACCACGCACCGCTTCCGCGACTCGTTTTCCGTTATAGCTGTGTATACCCTTGTGACGTCCGTTCTGCGGAGCGTCCTGTCCGTTATCATCGGATTCAATACGATATACTCCATTACTCTCAGACAGACGGTGCTCCATATCGCTCTGCCCGAGCTTCTCGCAAATATTATCTTCGCCGTGATCCCGCATCTGCTTGTCAGACTCACCATGCGTCCGTTCCACAAAACGAGGGCGGAGCGCACGTCGGGCGTTTGACGCCGCGGGACGAAAAAGAGGTGAACGACGGTCCATGAACAACAATTTTGACGTAATAGTCGCCGGCGCCGGTCATGCCGGCGTCGAGGCTGCTCTTGCCGTGGCGCGCACCGGCTTGCGGTGCGCGCTTTTTACCCTTTCCCTGGACGACGTGGCGAACATGCCATGCAACCCCTCGGTGGGCGGTTCCGGGAAAGGTCATCTGGTTTTTGAGATCGACGCGCTGGGCGGAGAGATGGGTCGCACGGCGGACCTCGCGACGATACAGTCGCGGACGCTGAACACGAGCCGGGGCGCGGCGGTACGTTCGAAAAGGGTCCAGACGGACAGACGGTACTACTCCTCACTTATGAAAAAAGCGCTGGAGGCGGAGAAGAATCTGTATCTCATCCAGTCCGAGATCACGTCCCTTCTGACGGAGACCGCAGGGGCCGAGACCCGGGTGACGGGCGTCACGGCGGCTCCGGGCGGCGATTTTTTCGCCCGCGCGGTCATCCTGTCCACGGGCACGTATCTGGGAGGAAGAATACACATAGGCGAGGTGACGAAGCGGGAGGGGCCCGACTCCTCCGCGGCGGCGCTCTCTCTTACCGGATCGCTCTGTGATCTCGGCATCTCCATGCTTCGCTTCAAAACGGGCACCCCGCCGCGCATCCACCGCCGTTCCATCGACTTTGACGCGCTGGACGTGCAGGAGGGGGAGGAGTACATCACCCCGTTCTCCTGCCGCACCGACGCGGAAAAACTGAACGGGATAGACCAGGCGCTCTGCCACGTGGCGTACACCAACGAAGAGACCCACCGGGTCATAAGGGATAACATCGGCCGCTCGCCCCTGTTCTCGGGGCAGATCCACGGCACGGGTCCCCGGTATTGCCCGTCCATCGAGGACAAAGTGATCCGATTCGCCGACAGGGAACGCCACCAGCTCTTCGTGGAGCCTATGGGGCGGAACACAGACGAGATATATCTGCAGGGGTTTTCGTCATCCCTGCCCGCCGACGTGCAGTATAAGATGCTCCGCACCATCCGCGGATTCGAGGAGGCGGAGATCATGCGCTACGCCTACGCCATCGAGTACGATCTCACCGATCCCGCGGAGCTGCTTCCGACGCTGGGATTCAAAAAAATACGCGGACTTTACGGCGCGGGACAGTTCAACGGCACCTCCGGCTACGAGGAGGCGGCGGCTCAGGGACTGCTGGCGGGGATCAACGCCTCGCTGATGATCCGGGGGGAGGAGCAGATCGTCCTGCCCCGGTATTCGTCCTACATCGGGACGATGATCGACGATATCGTGACCAAGGGCATCACGGAGCCCTACCGCATCATGACCAGCCGGAGCGAATTCCGACTGCTGCTGCGGCAGGACAACGCCCGGGACCGTCTCACGGAGTACGGCAGGCGCGCCGGTCTCATCTCGGACGAGCGGTATCGCGACGTTCTGGAACGCGGGAGGCGCACCGAGGAGGAAAAGGAGCGGCTCCGCCACGTGAATTTCGGTCCCGGAACGGCAAATCCGGTATTGGAGGCGAAGGGCGCCGCCCCGGTGACCTCCGGGATCAGCGCCGCTGAGATGATAAAGCGTCCGCAGATCGGGATCGGCGACATAGCCGCGCTGGACCCGGCGACGGCGGAGCTTTCACGCGACCTGCAGGATCACATTGAAACGGAGATCAAATACGAGGGATACGTCCGCCGTCAGCTTGACGACGTGCGCCGCACGGAAAAGGCTGAAAACGTGGCTCTGCCGGAGGACGTGGACTATACAGAAATCCGCGGACTCCGGACCGAGGCGGCGCAGAACCTGAACAAGGTGCGCCCCGCCTCTCTCGGGCAGGCGTCCCGCATTTCGGGAGTGAATCCCGCCGATATTTCGGTGCTCATGATCTGGCTCGCCGCAAGGCGAAGGACGGACGGGGAGGCGAATGATGAGAAGTGACGTTCCGCGTCCCGTGCCGTCTGACGTCTTCGTCCGCGAATATGAGCGGGCGGCGCGGGAGTGCGCCGCCGTCGGCGGCGACGGGAGATTTTTTGAGCCGCCCCTTGAAAAGAAACTGTATTCGATCTACGTCTCTCTCCTGGAGGGCGCGGCGACGGCAAATCTGACGGCCATACTGGATCTTGGCGGCGTGGTCGAAAAGCACATGCTCGACAGCCTCGTTCCCGTGAAGATCTTCGCCGACCGTGGGATCCTGCGGAACGGCTCGACCGCCGTCGACGTGGGATGCGGAGCCGGATTCCCGTCTCTGCCGCTTGCGGCGGCATGCGACGG